>JBILNA010000105.1:0-3554 GCA_044375255.1 Candidatus Planktophila sp. | reverse complement strand
CTCATCTGGAATCGCCAACATTGAGGCCAGGAATATCAAGGTGTTATAGCCAACCCAGCGCCAAGAAATCATGGTCGCAATTTGGATATGGCTTGGGATAATTCCTTCAATAAAGTCAATGTTGTCAATGCCTGGTATCAAGGTAATCACAGCGTTGATTAATCCATAATCACGACCAAACAGCTGCTGGAAAACAATGGTGATGGCGATGATTGAAGTGATGTTTGGAACCAAAAGAATGGTTCTCCAGAAAGATTTTCCCTTAAGTCGCTTGTTACGAAGGATCGCAGCAAGGCTAATTGCAACTATAAGCTGCGGAAAGGTTGACAGTGCCCAAATGCTAAAAGTGTTGCGAATTGCTATCCAAAAATCAGAGTCCTGGAGCAAGAAAGTAAAATTGTTAATGCCATTAAATTCTGATTCACCAAGTGGATCCCACTTAAAGAATGCAATGTAAATTGAATAGATAACTGGAGCTACACCGAAAACAATGAAGATTAAAAAGAATGGCGCAATAGCGGGATAACCCCAGCGCCCATCTAGTGATGCGACACCAGGAAGTTGTTTCTTCTCTTTCTTCTTCCAAGGAGTAAGGGGCGCTTTGGAGCGCCCCTTACCTTCCTTAAACATTGTCATCGGCTAAACGCTTTAATTCTTAAAGAGTTTATCGATGTCAGAGATAACAAGTTTGTATGACTTGTCAGAGGTCATCTTCTTTGATGCAACACGACCTAAGCCTGCACCAAAAGTAGAATCAATCTTTCTTTGTAGTTCTCCTTCAAAGATTGGCTTTAGCTTTAGAACACCCTTTGTGTAAATCTGACCAACAGGTGCACCGCTAAAGAACTCATCTTTGTAGTCGAGCAAAGCTGCATCATCGTAAAGAACTGATGCTGACGGGAATAATCCGTAAGTCTTGAAAACCTTTAGTTGTTGTTCAGGAGCTAAGTACCAGGTTAAAAAGTCATAAGCAGCTTGCTTGTTCTTTGAATAACTTGGAATCGCTAACTGAGTACCACCCTGATTTCCTCCACCTACAGGAAGATCGGCAATATCCCACTTGCCCTTGGTATCTGGAGCTTGCTTCTTGATGTAATCCAACATCCAGGCTGGTGCCAAGATTGTTGCCATTGCACCTTTATTCATTCCAATATTCCAGTCAGATGTGAATTGACCTAAACGTGCACCAATTCCTGAATTAAGGGCTTTAACAGTTGTGTCCCAAGCCTTTTTGATTTGTGGATTTGTCTTGTAAACAAGTTTTCCTTTATCAGTTCCATCTGGCTGGTAGTACTTAACAGTTCCTTGATTCATCACAGCTGCGTAAATTGATCCAGCATCGTCAATAAATCCTTTGCCAGACTTCTTTTCAGCAGGGGTTAACTTAGAAACATATTTTTGACCTGTTGCAATGAATTGATCCCATGTTGGCCACAACTTCGAAACCGCTGCTCGATCAGTTGGAAGTCCTGCCTTCTTGAACAAATCTGTTCGATAGGCAACCTGAAGACCACCGACATCAGTTGGAATACCGATAACGCTGTTATTAAACGCTACGCCTTGCTCCCAACGCCATGGCAAATAATTTTTCTTAATCTCATTGGCGCTCAATCCCGCTGCAACACCTGCCGCAGCATTGGTGTCAGATGTCTTCATTTGGCGAAGATCCTGGAAACAGTTTGGCCGATTTCCTGTACGCCAGTAACCTGAATATGGAGTTTCAAATGCGATGATGTCAGCTGGCCCACCTGTTTGGCAGGACAGGATTGTCTTTTGGTGTAGCGGATCAACATCGTTCTTAATTGGAATGATCTTCACTTCAGGGTGAAGCTTTTGATATTCGCGTTGTAGCCCTGGCTGAATTACTTCGCCGAAGGTCCAAATTGTCAGGGTCACTTGCTCTGCAGCCTTTGCTGGCGCAGTTAGCACTCCGGCACTTACCGCCACTGCGATTAGTGCTCCTAGAAAGCTATTTAGTTTCAATGACTTACTCATTTCTGAACCTTCCCTTAAGAGATATGACCTACGACAAACCTGGCGAATCAAACTCTCAGGAAATCTATATCAGATTAGGGTTTCCATGAAAGCGGTTTCAAGGTACGCTATTTAAGCCTTTCCCGCCATTTGGCGCAAGGGAATTCGTATTAATATTGGATAACGGAGACGGATTTGTTCATGAGATCTAAGTGGGTATCGCCAGCGAGTGCATTGGTTGCACTATCGGTTGGTTTGTCCCTTCTCGTTAATCCGGTAGCCGATGCAGCCCCCAAGAAAATGAAACTCCTGTGGTCTGACGAGTTCAACGGCAAGAAAGGCGTTCGTCCTTCCTCCAATGTGTGGAGCGCAGAAATTGGTGGCGGTGGCTGGGGAAATTCTGAACGCCAGTTCTATACAGATAAAGCAGCCAATGCATCGATGGATGGTTCGGGTCGTCTCGTAATTACCGCGAACAGAATTTCAAATCAATACGCAGAACAGGTGGGCGAAGTACCGGGCACAGAGGACATCTTGAACAGATGCTCAGAATGCCAATTCACTAGTGCGAGATTAAAGACAGCTCGCAAACTTAGTTTTCAATATGGCCGCATCGAAGCACGCATCAAAATGCCTGTCGGCATTGGTACCTGGCCAGCTTTCTGGATGCTTGGCGGAGATTTGTTAGACGGTGTCCCGTGGCCTGAATGCGGAGAAATCGACATCATGGAGTTTCGTGGTGATATCCCCGATCAATCCACTTCAGCAATCCACGGACCAACTACTCCGCAGGGTTCTGGACTGGGCGCACGATTCTTAAGCGGCCCACCATTGTCAGATGGTTACCACACCTATGCAATTGATTGGAAAAAGAACTCATTAACTTTCCTTGTTGATGGCAGAGTCACAGGAACATTCTCTTCGGCAGATACAGGATCCAGAGGTTGGGTCTACAACCAAAAATTCTTTTTAATCTTAAACCTAGCAATGGGTGGCACCTACGCTGGTGAATACATTGATCCTGCTCTCAATCAAGCACAGCTGCACGTCGATTACATTCGTTATTACTCCGTCAATGGAGTTGGCAAAGTTTTTAAAAACTAACTCTCTAGTAAGGAATCGGACATGAAAAAACTCATATCGGTAATCACTGCACTGTCACTCATGGCAATGAGTTTGATCTTTCTGCAGCCCTCGTCAGCGGCAGGAAATATCTCTGTCCGGTGGGATAAAGCAAATTCTTCAGGGTTTGCTTGGTCTCTAGAAAACAAGGCAGCAAACGCTGATGTTGCTAATTTCGTCAAATACTTCACTCCCGGTGTGAGTTTAACGAATGTTATTGCCCAAGTTGGATCGACGCTTAACTTTAAATTTGTTGTGAAGGATTCAGCCGGGGCAATAATGGCAAACTCGCCCGTGACCTTAGTTCTAAATCCTGGATACACTTTTGGAACTGCCGTGACTACTTATTCTGATGCTCGGACAATTCCAACAGTTAACGGTGGACCTAATGATGGAATGCTTGTAGCGCTAACCACTGATTCTACGGGAACCGTCAGCTTTACTCTGCAGAATAAAGA
>JBILNA010000104.1:0-3587 GCA_044375255.1 Candidatus Planktophila sp. | reverse complement strand
TGGGCGAAGTTGAATACGCACCAGGTGAGCCAAAGGGAACTCCTTGGCACCCACACCGCGGCTTTGAAACCGTTACTTACATTATTGATGGAATCTTTGATCACCAAGATAACAATGGTGGCGGCGGAACAATTTCAAATGGCGACACACAATGGATGACAGCAGGTGCTGGAATTCTGCACATTGAAACTCCTCCAGAGAGTTTGGTGATGTCGGGAGGTTTGTTCCACGGTTTCCAGTTATGGGTTAACTTGCCAGCTGCAAAGAAGTGGTCGCCTCCTGCATACCAAGATGTTCGCGCAAAAGATGTTGCGTTGTTAACAACGCCAGATGGTGGAACTTTGCTTCGCGTTATTGCCGGTGAAGTTGATGGACACTTTGGTCCAGGTTCAACACAGACACCGATTACTTTGTTGCACGCAACTGTTGCACCGGGGGCAGAACTTCGATTGCCATGGCGCAAGGATTACAACGCTCTTGTTTATGCAATGAGTGGATTTGGATTTGTCGGCGATGAAGCACGACCTGTTCAAGCTGGACAGTTGGCAGTCTTTGCAGATGGCGAGACCATTGTTGTACGCGCAGCAAATCAACAGGAAGCACGTTCTCCAGAGCTAGAACTATTTATTCTTGGCGGCGCACCAATTAAAGAGCCTGTTGCATGGATGGGGCCCTTTGTTATGAATACAAAGCGCGAAGTTCTGCAAGCATTTGAAGATTTCCAAAAGGGCTTATTGGGTTCAGTTCCTGCTATTTACAAGGAAGATGCCAAGCCAAAGACACCGCTCAACCGCAGTGGCGAGGGATCGAAATTAGGTGGGGACGTGAAGCCGGCTGAGCAGCAAATTCTTGATGTACACGGCGCACCTACTGACTTACAAGAGGGTTAAGCGCTCCACTTTCTAACGCTCAATCTTGTAAAGCAGTTCATCGAAATCCAGGGCCTCTTTATTCAATAAACCTAGAGACCATGGACGCTTAAGACAAAGATACGATTTCTTAGAACTCTTTACTTCGATTGAGCTTTCTCTAGTCACCTAAGGCCAGGCCTTGAAATCCATAGGCTAAATATGGGTTGTGAATATCTTTTAAATCTGTCGGTGGGTGGATCAATAGTTCGTTCCATGACAACCGCGCTTCGTATTCCTCGAGAAATTCTCGATATTGAGGTTGCTGAATTACTAAAGGCCAAGCCTGGATACAAAACATTGGGCGAGTTAATTGAGATCAATCCACGCGCTTTAAGTTCTTCAGGTCGTATTGATTACTTGTCCGCCCTGGATCGCCAAGAGTCCTGGATCTGCGCACTGAAGCAAGAGGCGTTGGTTGCAATCGCTGGCGAGTTTGCAGATGAAGATGGTGGAATTTTCGGAAGTGTTGATGATGAAGAGCGAGAAGATGTTGCTACTGCTTTGCGATTATCACCAACAACTGCACAAAATCGAATCGATGTAGCACGTGTACTGGTCGGGCATTTGCCCAACACTATTTCAGCACTTTCTACTGGTGAAATCTCGGTGGCTCATGCGACTGTGATTGCACGAGAAACCGCGACTGCCATCAGAAATGGATTGAGCCCGGAATCAATTTTCCGTGTAGAACAGACCGCACTTGCGCACGCAGAGTTTCATACACCAGGACAGGTGGCATCAAAGGTCAAAACAACCATTGCAAAGCTAGCACCTGAGGAATTCGAAGAGATTGTTGACCGTGCACGAGATGCACGACGAGTAACCTGCTATTCAGAGGCGGATGGAATGGCAACTGTTGTGGCGATTTTGCCAGCAGAAGATGCACAAACCGTAATGAAATCTATTGAGGCCTATATCGTTAAGCGAGATGGAGAGGATGCTGCGGAGTGGTCGATTCTTTCTGCAGATATGAAGCGTGCAGATGCATTAACTGCTATCGCTTCACAGGCTTTAGCTTCTATGGCCAATGATGTGCAGCCACATCGTCGTCCAATAACAATCAGCGTTGCAATTGATCTGCCAACTTTGTTGGGACTTGCAGAAAATCCTGGACAACTCGCTGGTTACGGAGCTATTCCCGCCTCTGTAGCGCGTCGTTTAGCTGCCGATGGAAATTGGCAAAGATTTGTTAGTGATCCAGCAACTGGAAATCTCCTGGATTTTGGAAGGGAGAAATACACGCCGCCTCAAGAACTTGTTGATTATCTACTTGCACGTGATCGAATTTGTAGATTCCCTGGATGTAGACGAGCAGGACAAAGTTCAGATATTGATCATGCGAAAAGTTGGGAAACTGGCGGCGAAACAAATCCTTCAAATCTTGGATTGCTGTGCCGACGGCACCACAGAATGAAAACACATGGTGGTTGGAGCCTTGAAAGTAATCCCGATGGCTCATGCCTATGGAAATCTCCCGTCGGAAAACAATTCTTTGTGCCTGCTAGGCCATTTTTAGAAGCCGTGTAAAAACTTTAGCGAATGTACAACAGCCATGTTTTCGCAGCCATGTTTCAACCTGATCCGGAATCAAATGAATGGATAAGTGAGATACTGTGGCAATGATCTGGTGGCCAACTGAAGTTCCAACTCTGCACTATGGGTTGATTACACTTCGCAAGCCAGAAGAGCGTGACATTGTCCCTCTTTTTGAAGGTGTCCAGGATCCAATCATTCCGCAATTCACTCGGATTCCAGCTAATTACCAAATAGCTAACGCAGAACACTATGTTCGTGAACGCTCGACAAATGGCTTTACTATGCGTACAGAGCTTCAGTTAGTCCTTGAATACGATGGAAAATTCGCTGGTGGTTTCTCTTTTCACACACTAGATCTAGATTCTGGAAAAGCTGAAATTGGCTATTGGTTAACCGCAGATATGCGAGGCAAGGGTGTTGCAACCGCTGCTGTGCGATTACTTACTGAATATGGTTTTGAGAGTATTGGTTTCCACAGAATTGAAGCGCTAGTAGTTTCATCCAATCTTCCTTCGCTGAAAGTCTTGAAAAATGCTGGTTACATGCAAGAAGGAATTAAGCGAGATGCATGTTGCCAAGATGATGGTACCCGTGAAGATATGGTCTTATTCGCAGCGATTAGAACTGATTGGGGTAGATAAGTGGAGTCACTTGCTTTCTTCGTAGCCATACTTTTCTTGATAGCTCTGCTCGCTGGTCCTCTATCAATCGCTATATCTTCACAATTTATTAAGTCTCGGCTTGAGGCAAAGTCATCTTTAGCGATTGTGATACTGAATCTGCTTCGCAAATTCGTACACTTTATTCTTGTTGCTGTTGGAAACTTGATCGGCGTTATGTGGTTATTTGCTGCCGAGTTACCAGTTATTCCACGATTGATTGGTCTCTTCTCGATCGTTACTTGCTACATAGGGCTACGACGCGAGTATTTCCCAGAGTTTTTCTTCATGCGTGACTTGTTCGCCAAGTTCGGTGTATCTCGCAAGAATGGTCGCTCATCAGGCGATGATGGGCATGGTCCAGAAGGACAGCATTAGCAAAACAAGTGGAGGTGCCGGGAATCGAACCCGGGTCCTTCGGTATTAAAACAGGGCTTCTACGGGCGTAGTGTGCTTAACGCTTTCTCAGTCCCGAAGTTTT
>JBILNA010000103.1:0-3612 GCA_044375255.1 Candidatus Planktophila sp. | reverse complement strand
GGGGATCACTTCACCGCGGGCAATGACATCAACGATTTCATGAACAATCCACCAACCTCAGATGATTCAGAGGTAGCACAATTTCTAGCAGCTCTTCTTAACTTCCCAAAACCTTTGATCGCTGCAGTTAAAGGAAACGCAGTAGGAGTCGGAACAACGATGTTACTTCACTGCGACGTCGTTATAGCTACTCCAACTGCAAACTTCTCAATGCCCTTTGCATCATTAGGTCTAGTTCCTGAAGCAGGATCTAGCTATCTCTTCCCTCAACTTGTGGGATATCAAAGGGCAGCAAGA
This sequence comes from Candidatus Planktophila sp., assembly GCA_044375255.1. GTDB lineage: Bacteria > Actinomycetota > Actinomycetes > Nanopelagicales > Nanopelagicaceae > Planktophila. The sequence continues at coordinate 3,315 of JBILNA010000103.1, read as the reverse complement.
ATTTTTATGACTGGTGAAAGCTTTAATGCTGACGCCGCAATTGACATGGGGCTTGTTACTGCAAAGGATCCAGACCCATTGGCACATGCAATGAAGATTGCCGAACATATTGCAGAACAACCTCCACAGGCGATTATCAATACCAAGGCGTTGCTCAAAGCTCGTAATCATGATTCAGTTGCAGCCGTTATGAAAGCTGAGTTTGAAATATTTGCAATGGCCCTTCAATCGGAAGAAGCTATGGAAGCATTCATGAAGTTCATGTCAAAGAAGGGTAAGTAAATGTCACTAGCCGGGAAAAGAATCTTCATCACAGGTGGATCTCGTGGAATTGGTTTAGCAATTGCTTTGCGTGCAGCGCGCGATGGCGCTTCAATTGCTATTGCTGCAAAGACTTCAGATCCAAATCCGAAGCTTCCGGGCACAATTCATACTGCGGCAGCAGAAATCGAAGCTGCAGGTGGCAAGTCTCTAGCTATTCAATGCGACTTGCGCGATGAAACCCAAATTGAGGCCGCAATGACTCAAGCCGCAGAAGCATTTGGTGGGATCGACATCTTGGTAAACAACGCCAGCGCGATCAATCTGACCCGCACAGATCAGACTCCTGCAAAGCGTTTTGATCTGATGTTTGATGTCAATGTACGAGGCACCTTCTTGACCTCGCAAGCCGCACTACCTCACCTTCGAAAGTCGGCAGCTGAGGGTCGCAACCCTCATATTTTGAATCTTTCTCCACCGCTTTCCATGAAACCAGTCTGGTTCAAAAACCATGTTGCCTACACAATGGCAAAGTACGGCATGAGTATGTGTGTTCTAGGTATGGCGGAAGAGTTCAAACGCGATGGAATTGGTGTAAACGCACTGTGGCCACGAACAGTTATTGATACCGCTGCATTGCAAATGATTCCAGGCATCGATGCCTTAGCTGGACGAACTCCTGAGATCTTGGCCGATGCTGCTTACATCATCTTCAATCGTGACGCTAAAGAGTGCACCGGAAACTTCTTTGTTGATGATCTTTTGCTCGCAAGTGAAGGAATCACTGATTTAGAGAAGTACTCAGTTACTCCAGGAACCAAGGATTTCCTATTGGATTTCTTTCTCGACTAAACTGCACTCATGCGCAAAATAGTCTCACTGTTTTTGGTTTCTTGTCTCTCGATCCTAGCCGTCCCTAGTTCTTCGGCACATGTCACAGTCATTTCTTCATTTCCTGTGCAGTTTGCCAATGTGAACCCAATTCCAACCGAGGTTTGGATTGAATTCAGCGGAGAGTTGCAGACACTAGATGGCGAAGCGGTTAATTTTCTCGAAGTTGTCGATTCGACGGGAATAGCGGTGAATTACGAAGATCCGATCATTAGTGGGGGAAGAATTACCACCAAGATTTCAGGTCAAAGCGCCCCTGGAGTGTTTACCGTGAAGTACCGAGTAGTTGGTGATGATGGACATGTAATTGAGGGTGATTACACCTTTAACGCTTCACCCGATTACTCCGCAACGCAATCACCCATGCCAATTAGTGCTGCATCTGAAGAAAGCTCTATTCCAGTAGGTGGCATCTTGTTAGGTGCGCTGTTGCTTGCCTTCTTTGGTGGCATCTTCTTGAGAGCAAAAAATCGGAGAAACTAGTAATGCCCGCTTTTGATGTCGAGATTAATGGTGCAAATGTCATTGCCGAATCTGAACGCTCCGGTCGTGCTCGCTCTTTATTCTGGCCGTGGGCTGGGGCAAATGTTTCACTGCTGGCACTTTCATATGGAGCTTTCTTTCTAGGCTTTGGCATCTCATTTAGACAAGCAACAATCGCCGCCTTCATCGGAACCATCGGCTCCTTTTTATTGGTGGGAATTAGTTCACTGGCTGGTAAGCGCTCAAATGCACCGACCATGATTCTCTCTCGCGCATCCTTTGGAGTAAATGGCAGCAGATTGCCAGGTGCACTTTCATACTTGATTTTCGTAGGCTGGGAAACGGTTCTTGTTTCCTTGGCAACCCTTGCAACAGGAACAGTCTTCACGCGCATTGGTGGCATCGATAGGAATTTAGCTTTGGTGCTGGGTTTTATCGTGGCAGTGACTCTTACGATGGTCGGTGGAGTTCTGGGCCACCACGTGATTATGAAACTTCAAAAGATTCTGACTTTATTTACTGTCGTTATGACTTTTGTATACGTAGCTTTAACCATCGATAGCCTCAATTGGAGTGCAATCAATGCGATACCAGATGGCTCGGTTCAAGGATTTATTGGAGCGGTGATTTTTGGTGTGACAGGAATCGGGCTCGGTTGGGTTAACGCCGCAGCTGATTACTCCAGGTATTTACCTCGCTCGGTTTCTAGCAAAGCGGTAGTTGGTTGGACAGTCTTGGGTGCATCCATTGTTCCCATTTTTATGGTGATTTATGGGGCGGCGTTATCTGGAAGCAGCAAAGAGTTAAGTGAAGCGATTGCTATGGATCCAATTGGTGCGCTAACAACTTTGCTACCGACATGGTATTTGATCCCATTTGCTCTTGTCGCAATCTTTGGTTTGGTAGGGGGAGCGATTCTAGATCTTTACTCTTCTGGATTGGCTTTGGTCTCCATGGGAGTTCCGATTAAGCGCCATAAAGCAGCAATCATTGATGCATTCATAATGATGATCGGAACAATTTATGTCGTTTGGATTGCAGATAATTTCTTTTATCCATTCCAGGGCTTTCTTATTACATTAGGTGTTCCTGTTGCGGTGTGGTCTGCAATCTTTGTTGCCGATGTGTTGTTGCGCAAGAAGGCCTATAGCGAAGCTGATTTGTTTAATCCGCAAGGAATTTATGGCTCAGTAAACAAAGGATCTATTCTCCTGATGATCTTTGGTTCAGTTATTGGTTGGGGTTTTGTAACCAACACTTTTGCACCTTGGCTCGAATGGCAGGGATATTTCTTGGATCTCATTGGTGGCAAAGATGGCCCATGGGCGTTTTCCAATATAGGAGTGATTTTTGCTTTGATATTTGGTTTCTGTGGTCACATATTGCTGTCAGCTCGAAAAATCCGAGCGCAGGAGAACGCCCTCAGTTAGAGTTGTCGTATGACCCGCCGGATCGCACCTCATCGCGACTTTTTGCATCGCGAATCAACAGGTGGCTTACTTATCTTGGCAGCTTCAGCACTTGGTTTGATTACCGCCAATTCACCACTTTCCGATACTTACTTTTCAGCGTTAGATTTTCGTCTATCAATTGGTTCGGATTGGTATTTGCTTGATCTGACTGTGTTGAAAGTTATCAACTATCTTTTGATGAGCATTTTCTTTTTTGTCGTTGGCTTAG
>JBILNA010000149.1:0-3614 GCA_044375255.1 Candidatus Planktophila sp. | reverse complement strand
TGATTAACGAATTTGATGTTGATATAACGGTTGATATTGCGATGGTGCCAATCAACTCTCGAATAGTTGTCGGAAGTTTCGACAATGTTGTAATCCCTGCTCAATCTAAAAAGCAGCTAGAAATGCAAGTTGATGTTATAGCGCCTGGACAAACAACAGTCTCTGCAATAATCACTGGACCAGAAGATGACACCGAAGTTGTGCCTGAAGCGGTATTCACTTTAAATTCAACAGTGATTGACTCAAGGGTAACTTGGTTTACAACAGGTGCCGCCATACTTCTCTTGTTGGCAGCGGTTGCCCAGAGTGTTCGTCGCGTAAGGAGGAGAGTTAAGTGAAATCCAATGAACTCTTCCGTGCTTCGGGAATCATGGCTCTTGGCACAATTATTTCTCGAATCACAGGCTTTATTCGCGGAATTTTGATTGTTGCGGTTTTAGGTACTGCATTACTTGCAGATACTTATAACGTTGCAAACACGATGCCCAATATTTTGTATAACCTACTTGTTGGTGGTGCACTAACTGCCATCTTCATCCCACAACTTGTTCGTTCATTTGAACATGATGATGGGGGAGATGGTTTTGCTTCACGCTTAATTACAACAATCTCGCTGATCCTTCTTGTTTTGGTTACTGTGGGAATGATCTATGCGCCAGCTCTAGTCCGTTTGTATGCACCAGAGTTCTTCACCTCTGGCTTTGAAATTGAAAAAGAGATTGCGATTGCATTTACTAGGTATTGCTTACCGCAGATTTTTTTCCTTGGTTTATTCACAATGTTGGGACAGGTTGCAAACGCCCGCGGTTCTTTTGGTCCGCTCATGTGGGCCCCAATCGCCAATAACTTGGTGGGTATTGCTTTATTTGGTGGGTTTTTGATCTTTTCACCAGGCGTAAACATTTCAAATATCACCGATGTTCAGGTTCAAATCTTAGGGTGGGGAACAACTTTTAGCGTAGTTGTACAGGCTTTAGTTCTTGTTCCTGTGATTAAACGTTTAGGTATCACAATAAAGCCAAAACTTGGCCTTGAAGGTTTAGGTAAGTCTTTCAATCTGGCTGGTTGGACTTTGGTGTATGTCTTGATTTCACAACTTGGTTACTTGGTGACAGTTAATGTTGCAACGTCGGCTGCGGTTCGAAGCGCACAAGAAGGTGTCACCGCGGGTGTTGGTTACACGCCTTACACATTTGCTTACTTTGTAATGTTGTTACCGTATTCGATTGTAACAATTTCAATTATCACCGCAATTTTGCCGCATATCTCAAAGTTAGCACTTGATGGAAAGCGTGATGAAGTAAAAGCTCAACTTGTACGTGCTATTAGATTGGTCGGCGTCATTACGGTCCCAAGTGCTGTGGCATTTTTGCTTTTTGGTCCATTGATTACAGAGGTGATCTTTATTGGTGTACCAACAGAGGACTCTCGCTATATTGGATATGTTCTATCTGCTTTAAGTTTTGGTTTAGTAGCGTTTTCAATTAATCTAATTTTAATTCGTGGCTTTAATGCATTTGAAGATACAAGAACACAAGTTATTTCAATTTTGATTATCAATGTGATTTCAGTTGCGTTGTCCTATCTTTTCTTGGAATTTTTGAAAACCCGATGGGTCACAGTTGGTTTAGGTATTGCTTTTTCTTTCAGTTATTTGGTTGGTTTGTTGGTAACTCTGCGCTTATTGCGCAGACACACTGGAAAATTAGCGATTCGGGAATTTGTTGCGCAACACATCCGTCTACTTACTGCAGCACTACTTGTGATGCTTCCATTGTTTGCGATGGTCGAATACATCACTTGGGTTGGCGTTGAGTTAACTCCGGCAGCTAGAGCGGGACAATTGCTACTTGTGATAGTTGTCGCATTCTTTGGCTATATCTTTGCCGCAAAAGCGCTGCGGGTTGAAGAGATCTCGATGATTCGCCACTTGGGCAGTTCAATCTCGCGCCGTTCAACAAAACCTGAAGAAAACCATTAGATTTCGGGGTCTAGGGAGCACACATGAGTGATGTAAGAAATGTCGTAATTGTTGGATCAGGTCCAGCCGGTTATACCGCTGCCATTTACGCTGCTCGCGCCCAGTTGGCTCCAATTATTTATGAAGGTTCTGTCACTGCGGGTGGCGCACTGATGAATACAACAGAGGTTGAGAACTTTCCAGGTTTTACTGATGGAGTTATGGGTCCAGATTTAATGGACAGCATGCGCAAGCAAGCAAAACGTTTTGGTGCTGAATTAATCACCGATGACATTGTTGAAATGGATTTAACTGGAGATATCAAAGTGTTAAAGGATGGTTCTGGAAACACTGTGAAGGCAAAGTCAGTCATCCTTGCAACTGGTAGTGCCTACCGCGAGATCGGTTTAGTTAATGAGAAGCGTTTATCTGGCCATGGAGTTTCGTGGTGTGCAACCTGTGACGGGTTTTTCTTTCGTGGACAAACAATTGCCGTTGTCGGTGGTGGCGATAGCGCAGTAGAAGAAGCAACTTTCTTAACCCGTTTTGCAGACAAGGTTGTTTTGATTCATCGCCGTGATTCATTGCGCGCATCAAAAATTATGGCAGAGCGCGCAAAAGCTAATCCAAAAATTGAATTCATGTGGAACACCGAAGTAATTGATGTGTTGGGTGCTGACAAGGTTGAAGCGCTCAAACTTCGCAACACTGTAGATGGAACAGAATCTGAGCGGGCCTTTACCGGTTTGTTTGTCGCAATCGGACATATTCCACGAAGTGAATTAATTATTGGACAAATTGATTTAGATAATGAAGGTTATGTAATCTGCGAAGGTCGCTCTACCCGCACAAATCAAAAGGGTGTTTTTGCCTGTGGTGATCTGGTCGATCACACATACCGTCAAGCAATTACCGCAGCTGGCTCTGGTTGCGCAGCAGCACTGGATGCGGAAAAGTTTTTAGCTCACTAAGTTTTCCCTGATTAAATTAATTCCGACAAAAGAGGAGTACGACGATGGCAACTAGCAAGGTAACGACGGCAACCTTTGATGCAGAGGTTCTTAAGAGCAGCACACCTGTTTTGGTTGATTTTTGGGCTGAATGGTGTGGCCCTTGCCGTGCCGTAGGTCCAATTCTTGAAGAAATTTCAAATGAATATGGTTCAAAGATCAAGATCGTAAAGCTCAACACAGATGAAGAGTCTGCAATCGCGATCAAATACGGAATCACATCAATTCCTTCAATGTATGTTTTTGTAAATGGCGAAGTTGTTACACAAATCGTTGGTGCTAAGCCAAAGCCGGCACTACTGAAGGATCTAGAAAGCTTCCTCGTATAAAACCATGTCAGATTTAACCGAGTCGGAGATCCGCTCATTTCAACAAGCCCGTGGCCTTGATGTCACGGGTTTTGTTGATGCGGTCACCGCGCGCGCGTTAGAAGAATCGCAGTGGAAACTTGGTGATCGCTCTTTATATCTTCACAATCTGGATTTAATGCGCGGAGATGATGTTGCGGCTTTGCAAACTCGTTTAACTGAGATGGGTTTTGATTGCGGGCGTGTAGATGGAATCTACGGGCCTCGCACAGAATTAGCTGTTAAAGAGTTTCAAAAATCAGTAGGTGCCACAGTTGATGGAAAATGTGGACCTGC
>JBILNA010000102.1:0-3619 GCA_044375255.1 Candidatus Planktophila sp. | reverse complement strand
TACGGAAACAAGTTTGGCGATGATGGCCTATGGGAAGGCTCCCTGTACACATTTGATGATCGCTTAACAATTGATTTCAGTGATCACACAAAGTTAATTGGCGAATGTGCAGAATGTAAGGGCGCAACTAAACAGTTTAGAAATTGCCAAAAGGCGGAATGTCACCAGTTAGTTTTGCTCTGCGATTCTTGCTACGACACTCACACCGAGCGTCCGTGCAATCACGAGCGCGAAGTTAAACGCAACCGCGAACTAATTGGATAATTAGGCAGACTTTTTAGTCTGACGCCAGTGATACAAGTACAACGGTGTCGCTATGGCAATTGTTGTAAATGAAGTGAAAATATTCTTCAGCGCCTGAATCTGATTGTTCTCTTCTTGTTGAGCCAATAGTGCTGCAGAAGGCGCATTCTCTGGCTTTGCATAAACATCGATGTAGGCCGGATCTGGAAAAACGGCATTCATAATTGAATTAATCAACGATACGGTTGAGAACAAAACAACTAGCAAGGTGATCAGGCAAACCGCGTAGAGGTACAAGGAGCGCCAATCCACACCAACATGGCGGGTCTCAACTTGAACGCTTTGAACAGCCTTCTTCGGAGCTGCAGTTTTTTTAGCCGCTACCTTCTTTGCTGTTGCCATTGGGTTCTCCTTTGTCGTTGTTACCCCTATCTTCCCACATGCTTTCAAGCATTCTCGTGAGATGGCTATCGAAGTTGGCTAACCTCACCTGAACAGCAGTGGATATTGCGACAAATCACAGGTGAATGAAAACTCTTCAAAATTAACAGTGACCGACATAGTTGTGAATATGTCGGTCACTCTGTTGGTAGCCCCGAAGGGATTCGAACCCTCGTAGCTGGCTTGAGAAGCCAGAGTCCTAGGCCGCTAGACGACGGGGCCCTAGATCTTTCAAAAACGATCGCCTTCGGCTTTCGTTTTCCTTTCAAAAACGATCGCCTTCGGCTTTCGTTTTCTCTTACATTTCTTTACATCTGTACTGCGCTGGGGTACCAGGACTCGAACCTAGACTTACTGAACCAGAATCAGCAGGGCTGCCAATTACCCCATACCCCAAGGTCTGCACCTTGCAATGGCAAAGAATACCAGCGGTTTTAGAGCGCCAATCCCGCCTTAATACGCAGCAAACAGGCCTCTTTACCCAGTAATTCCATTGATTCAAATAGCGGTGGAGAAATAGTGCTGCCGGTCGTCGCAATACGCAACGCAGTAAAGGCGATACGTGGTTTCAACGCCATCTCTTCGATCAATGATGCGCGAAGCACAGCTTCGATGTTTGCGTGGGTCCAATCAGAAACTGTTTCTAGCTCCTTGACCGAACGCTTCAAGATCTCCTTTGAAGCATCATCAGTAATCTTTGAAACAGATTCAGCCTCTACCGCAAAGTTCTTGGTGAAGAGGAACTTGAGCATCTTTGGAACTTCATTGAGCATGATGATTCGCTCTTGAATAATCGGAAGCGCCTTCTTTACCAGCTCAATCTCGGCATCAGTACCTGTGATGACATCTGCCTTAGTTAAGAATGGAAGAGACCAATTCAGGAACTCGTCCAATGTCAGCGCACGGATCTTGTCACCATTGATTGCTTCAAGCTTTTTCATATCAAAGCGTGCAGGTGAACTATGAACCTTTTCAACGGTAAACATCTCAGTTAACTGCTTCATCGTGATGTTCTCTACATCATCTCCGGGAGACCAACCAAGCAGTGCTAAGTAATTACAGATTGCCTCTGGCAAGAATCCCATTTCGCGATACCACGCGATTGAAACCTCACCATTGCGCTTTGAAAGCTTGGCATTGTCTTGACCCATAACAAATGGAAGGTGAGCAAACACTGGGTAATCCTCAAGCTGGACGCCCATGGCTTGATACACGCGGATCTGGCGAGGAGTTGATGACAACAAATCTTCTCCACGCAATACATGTGTCACCTTCATCAAGATGTCATCGACTGCAACAGCCAATGTGTACAGCGGTGAACCATCAGCTCGAACTAATACGAAATCAGGAACAAAGTTGTGATCAAAGGTCACATCTCCGCGGATTAAATCGTTAAAGGTCGTGCTGCCATCTGGCATACGCATGCGGACCACCGCTCCGCGGCCTTCTGCCTTATATCCAGCGATCTGTGCATCAGTTAAGTCACGGCAATGTCCGTTGTAACCAGGTGCCACATTAGCTTTACGTTGTGCTTCGCGAACAGCTTCAAGCTCATCAGGTGAGCAGTAGCAATTGTAGGCATCCTTTTGATCTAGAAACTTTTGTGCCCACTGTGCATAAATATCTAATCGTTGTGACTGAAGGTAAGGGCCGTTATCCCCACCAACTTCAGGACCCTCATCCCAATCAAGTCCAAGCCACTTTAAAGTATCAATTGCTGCATTGATGTATTGATCTGTAACGCGGGTTGTGTCGGTATCTTCAATGCGGAACAAGAAAGTTCCACCTGTGTGTCTGGCATAAGCCCAATCAAACAAAGCGGTGCGGATATTTCCTACATGCAGATCACCAGTTGGCGATGGTGCGAAGCGAACTTTTACTTTCCTTGACATTACTTTGCACTCACTTTGTTAGTTAGTTCGCCAAGGCCTTCAATAGCCATTGTTGCCTTTTCGCCAGCAACCATGGGGCCGATTCCAGCTGGAGTTCCGGTCAAGATGATGTCACCTGGCAACAGTGTCATTACACGAGAAACAAAGTTAACAATTGTTGGAACATCAAAGATCATGTCGCTGATTTGTGCAGACTGCTTTAGCTCGCCCGCAATAGTGGCAGTGATCTTTTGGGTGCCAGGAATAAAGTCGGTATCAATCCATGGACCAATCGGGCAGAAAGTATCAAAGCCCTTGGCGCGGGTCCACTGACCATCCTTCTTTTGAATATCACGCGCTGTTACATCGTTTGCGATTGTGTAACCAAAGATAACATCGTTAACGCGTTCGATGGGAACATCTTTGCAAATGCGACCAATAACAATTGCAAGTTCTGCTTCGTGATCAATGCGCTCTGACATATCAGGCCACACAATTGTGTCGTTAGGACCGATGACAGAAGTATTTGGCTTTAAGAAAATGATTGGCTCTTCTGGAACTACCCCACCCATTTCAGCTGCGTGATCTGCGTAGTTCTTTCCAACGCAGACAACCTTTGATCTTGGGATGATGGGAGCTAATAGGCGAACTTTGTTTAATTCAATCTTGGCAGCAGTCTTTTGGACACCTGAATAAATCGGATCTCCGCTGATGATGCTGATAGTCGCATCATCTTCCAGGACGCCAAAGAGGGGATCTTGGCCTAAGCCAGCGTCTGGACCAGGGGTGAATCGAACAATGCGCATTAAACAATTCTATCGTTACTCGGCGTCTTCAATCTCTTCTTCAAGCCGCTCAACCAAAACAGATGAAATTCTTCGACGGCGGCCTTGTGGGCGCTCTGAAGTAATTGCCCAGCCTTCCCAAGAAATTGTCGATCCAGCGATTGGAACGCGGCCCAGTTTTTGCGCCATTAATCCGCCAACACTGTCGATATCTTCATAATCACTTTTTTCAATCTCAATCTTTAGCTCATCAGCTAAATCTTCAATATGTAGCGAAGC
>JBILNA010000101.1:0-3663 GCA_044375255.1 Candidatus Planktophila sp. | reverse complement strand
AAACCATAGGGAAAAGCAAACCCTCGTGAGCGTCGAAGTGTAGAGGCAAGGTGGGGTTCAGGTCTAACTCGAGCCAGGAATACGGCAGACTTACGCCTATGAAACCTCGTATCTCAGCCCGAATCGCAGCTATCGCAGAATCAGCCACTTTGGCCGTTGATGCAAAGGCAAAAGCGCTTAAAGCAGCAGGCCGTCCGGTTATTGGCTTTGGTGCGGGTGAACCTGATTTTCCAACACCTGATTACATCGTTGACGCTGCAGCTGCTGCAACCAAGGTTGTAGCAAACCACCGTTACACACCTACACCAGGTTTGCCAGATCTACGAGATGCGATCGTTGCAAAGACAAAGCGTGACAGTAATTATGAAATCACCGCTGATCAGGTTTTAGTAACAAATGGTGGAAAGCAATCTGTTTACCAAGCATTTGCATCAATTATTGACCCAGGTGATGAAGTTCTACTTCCTTCTCCTTATTGGACTACTTACCCAGAGTGCGTGAAGTTAGCAGGCGGAGTAAGTGTTGAAATCTTTGCTGATGAAACACAAAACTATTTAGTGTCGGTTGAACAACTTGAAGCAGCTCGGACACCAAAAACTAAAGCTTTACTTTTCTGCTCACCATCAAATCCAACTGGATCTGTTTATTCTGTAGAGCAAGTTAAAGCAATTGGCCAGTGGGCAGTAAAGAACAACATCTGGGTTATTTCAGATGAAATCTACGAGCACTTGTTATACGACGGCGCTACCGCTCCATCGATGCCAGTGGTTGTTCCTGAACTTGCTGATACCTGCATCATCATCAATGGTGTTGCAAAGACTTATGCGATGACAGGTTGGCGCGTCGGTTGGATGATCGGACCTAAGGATGTCATCAAGGCCGCAACAAACCTGCAGTCACATTTGTCATCAAATGTTTCGAATGTTTCACAGCGCGCAGCAATTGCAGCCTTAAATGGCAATCTAGATGCAGTTCACAAGATGGGCGAGGCCTTTAATCGTCGTCGCACACTAATTGTTGGGTTGCTCAACGAGATTCCTGGCTTTGTTTGCCCAACACCAACAGGTGCCTTTTATGTTTACCCGTCAGTTAAGGGTGTACTAGGGAAAACTATCCGCGGTAAAACACCTACAACATCTGCAGAATTAGCAACGCTACTTCTTGAAGAGGTTGAAGTTGCAGCTGTTCCGGGTGAAGCTTTTGGTCCATCTGGATATCTACGTTTTTCATATGCAACTAGCGATGAAGATATCGTCGAAGGTATTGGCCGCATCAAAAAGCTACTTACTGAAGGTTAAAGCTCAATCCCAACAAGGTTTACTTCGGCTTCAAGAGTTATTCCAAATACCTCTTTAACCTGATCGCGAGCACGCTTTGCCAGCTCTGCGATATCTGCAGCAGTAGCTGTTCCTGAATTAGTAAGTGCAAGAACATGTTTTGTTGAAATTCGTGCGCCGCCAACTTGATCGCCTTTATGTGTGCCAGAGTTTTCAATTAACCAAGCAGCTGAAATCTTTACTCGGCCATCATTAAGGGGCCACTTTGGCGCGGCATTTGGAAGTGCATCGGCTTGTTGCTGAGTAATTATTGGATTAGTAAAAAATGAACCTGCAGACCACGAATCATGATCATCCTGTGACAACAACATTCCTTTACTTGCGCGAAGTTCTAGAACCGCTGCCCGAGTTTCTATAACTGATGCTTTGTCCCCTGGTGATACGCCTAACTTCTTTGCAAGTTCAAGATAGGTAATTGGATCGCTCATTTCACCAATTCGAATCTGGAACTGAACATCTAAAACTATGTAACGACCTGGATGAGCCTTGAAGTAAGAATTGCGGTAAGTAAATTGGCATTCTGCATTTGTAAATGTCTTAATTGTTTTTTCTTGGCGATCATAGGTGCGTACACGTGTAATGAATTCAGCAACTTCATGGCCATATGCGCCGATGTTTTGAATTGGCGAAGCGCCAACAGTTCCCGGAATTCCGCTAAGAGTTTCAAGTCCTGCATACCCGCGTTCAATAGTTGTTTGAACAAAGATGTCCCAGTCTTCTCCTGCACCAATTGTTAGCGTGGCACCGCTGCAAGCATCAACTTCGCTCTGAACAGAGTTGTTTGAAATACGGATAACAGTGCCATCAAAGCCTTCATCTGAAACCAGAAGGTTTGTTCCTCCGCCAAGAATAAGGACGGGAGAATCGCCAGCCTGTTCAATCGCAGCGATGATTTCCGCTTCATTTGAAACCTGAACAATCTTTTTTGCCGGTCCACCCACCCGCAAGCTGGTGTATTTGGATAAATCGGTCATGAAAGAAGGTTACCTGCGAGGAGACAAAATTGCGTCTTTGCCTCTGTACTTATCAAGGATCCGGTCGTAATTCTTCTTTGATTGAACTTCACGGTATTCAGGATCAGCATCGTGATACCCATGGTGGCGATCCTGAATCAGTGGAAGCTCCATCTGCAATAGCCGTCCACCAGCTTGGCGAATCTTTAGTGAGTACTCCATATCAGCATTTCGATAATACAAAGCGCGTGGATTAAATCCACCCACTTCAATCATCGCTTCTCGGTTAAATGCCATGAAGTATGAAAAAAGAACGTCAACTTCGCCAGGGCCCTTGTCATCAACGCTACGCCATTGATCCTCTGTGTTTACTAATCCCCCGCGCCAACCAACAGCAACAAATTCACCTTTTTCTAACTCTTGAACAACAGGTGTAATCGCATCGCCAGTAAATCGTGTTGATGGATCCATAACAATTACATACTTACTTTTTACTTTTTCCAGAAAAACATTGGCGCAGTCTCCCCACGCCGCTCCTGGGTTAACCGCAATTAAATATGTGCGCTTGTCCATTTGTTCAAACAATGCGCCCGCATCGCCTATTGAAATAATTGCAACTGCGCAATTGCTATTGGCTTTGATTGTTTTAACGGTTTCAAGTGCATCGTCGGTGAATCCGTCAACAATGATTCCAACGGTTACATCGTTTTCTAAATCAATTGGCCTGATATCTCTTGGATAGGCAAGGGTTATATATGGCTTCTTAGGGCGCAGTTCATATCCCCCAGCAACATCAACAACTTCAAAACCTGCCTGCAACAGTTCATCACGATACTTATCTGCCAGAGCAAAATCTTTTGCGGCTCGTGCATCCATGCGTGCTTGAGCAAGAGCGGTTACTGAATCAGGAATACTCATTTAATAATCACCGCTTGCGAGATTCCGAAAACCTTTACACCTGCAGAAGTTGCGCTGAGTTCAAGAGTTATCTGATTTCCATCAACTGCAACAACAATTCCCGAAACAGTTAGGTCTACTTTCTGATCTGCAGGAACAACAACTGGCTTCATAAACCGACCAGAAAATTCCTTCACCCGTTCAGATCCGCCAGCGAAGTCAGTTACATACTTGCCGACAAGTGCCATCGTCAGCATGCCGTGGGCAATTACATCCGGCAGGCCAACTGCTTTAGCAAACTCTTCATTCTGGTGAATTGGGTTCTGATCCCCACTTGCATCGGCATACGCCTTGAGCATCGCACGATCTAGATAAAACACTTTTTCTTCAAGGGCTGCACCAACATTGATCATGCGCGAACCACCAATGTTGACCATGTTGAAACAACTAGTTGATCTGCAGAATGTAAATCAGAA
>JBILNA010000100.1:0-3666 GCA_044375255.1 Candidatus Planktophila sp. | reverse complement strand
AATATTTGGGATTAGATCCATGTTTTTATGAAGGGACCGCTCGCAAGTGACCACGGCGACCAATTTGCTGTTGAGCAGAAGTTGATGCAGTTGGAGTTATTGGATCAACTTCTTTTAAAGCAACTTCTCGAACTGCATCTGCAATTGCCATCAAATCATCATCACTTGGCCCTTGAGAAAGGCCATCAAGTTCCTGCTTGATAACACTCCAACCATGAGGAACCTTTAAACGGGTCCCGTGAACAACGCACAAGTCATACGCGTGTGGTTCTGAAAAGGTAGCTAAAGGGCCAACAACTGCCGTTGATTCGGAATAAACATAAGTCAAGGTCATCGTTGCAAGAGATTTGCACCCGGCACGGGAGCAACCTCTACCACCTTGAGTTCTCATAAGAGAAACATTAGTGGGAGCGGGTAGGAAAACTTGGGATTATCAAGGATTTAAAATGCGAATATTTGAATCAGGTACTTCAACTCTAGTGAGCACGCTTCCGGCTGCAATTGGGAAATAGCCATAGCCATTTACCGATGACACCAGTGCGCCTGCATAAGTCTGCTTACCCACCTTAGTTATCGTAAATGAACGAGCAGCTGCTGGGACTTTCCATGTAGCGATATCTGCTCCCTTGATAGCTTTCCGAACCACCTTGCCATTAACCAAAGTGATATCAACTGCCACATTAATTTCTGCTCCTGTAAATGCAATTAGCGGCGCAAGACCAGTGACCGCCATTGTGAAAGTAGACAACTCAAGAGCCGGGGTGCTCCATGTAAAGTCTTTTCTTCCACCTATTGCAACTGTGGATTCAACGGCAGCGACAATCGGCTCAGTTGAGGTAATTTTCAGTGCGAAAACTGGGGAAGAAATACTTGGAGAAAAAGTGAATTCAGTGACTGTTCCTGCTTCCACATTTCTCGAGTTCAAACCGACAGGAATGAATACTCCATCGCCAGATACAAGTTCAACCGTGACGCTTGCATCTACTTCACCTGGTGTTAAAACTCTGAGCACATTGGTAGATCTAGAGCTTTGCCCTGGCTTTTTCTTTTGATTAGGGATTGCCGGAATAACTAGAGTTTTACTTGGGGTGACTATTGGATTGATCAAATCTCCACCTAGCGCCCGCAACCCTTTGCCTTGTTCGTCAATCATAAATGAGTTAATTCTGCCTGAGCGAGGTACAACGTTGACTGTTAAAGTCTTGTCTCCAGGTGCAAGTGAATCAACAGGAATGACCAGATAGTTTTTGGATGGAACATCTAAGGAACGAAGAGGTTGTTTTCCATTTTCTGTAAACACATTGATATCAACCACGGCTTCGCTGAGTCCACTATTTACGATGATTAGTCGACCTTTAGTAGTGATATCTGCACTTGCCCCAACAAACCACTGTGAAGACGCGGGACCAGAACACAATGCTCCACCAGCCCAGCTTCCTGAACGGCTTTGCCACACTACAGGAGTTGAACCTTCTGAATTAAAGAGCAAAGAATCCTTCATAACAGGAAGGCGCAAAATCTTTACAGCTTCAGTGTTTGTGCTTCGGTTCTGCAATCTTTGGAACTGAGTTTTCTTGGAGGAAAGGGAGATTTGAGATGCAAGTCCAGGAAGAGTGGGCGGACATACAACCGCAGGGTAACTTTCTGAAAAACTCTTCTTGGTCACGGCAACGTTGAGTGCTGAAGAGATGATGATTGCAGCAGCAATAAAAGCAATGAAACGAAGCGGCCGGGAGAAGTTCATGCCAACTCCTTATCCGAGATTTCACTCTTACGACGGCCCGCAGGAAGGGCCATTACAAGCACAACAACAAATAAAATCAACTGCAATGACAGCCAGGCACGTCGAGTAGTTCCATCATGGATTAAAGAAATCTCACCAGCTTCGGTTACCTTAAATGTTGGCAGCCCTTGCTCGTTCTTGCTGCGCTCTAACCTGTAACCATTTTCAAGAACCTGCCAGGAGCGGTTATAGGTTTCAGTCAGAATCAGGGTGCCTGCCGACGGCACATAAGTTCGAGCTCCAACCTCGCCAGCTTGCAACTCTTTTCTAACCCCATCTGTACCTACAAACATAAGTCGCGAAGCCGGAGCACTCACTTTCCATACAACACCTAAAGATGTCGCCGAAGTACGTGTGAATCCACCTAAGCCATCAATGGATCGAATAATCTCTTTTTTAAATGGTGCTTTCACAAAAAGATACTTGACCCCAAAATCACTTAACGTTGAACTGCTTGTAACTCCGGATCCATCGATGAGTCCACGTGCTGCTTCTGCAATCGCTGAACTTTGTGCAGGAGCAACATCAGGCTCGCCTAGCGAAATATCTTTACCTCGTGAAAGATGGTACTGAATCTTCTTTTGGTTCTCGCTTCCAACTTCACGCAGGACAAGGATCTTTGTGTCTCGTTCGATACTTAAGAATGCTGGCATTACTGTCTCGCGATTAGCCTGAACCAAAGAATCAGCACCTTTAGTAACTGACCAACCAATAGTGGCCACAGAATAAGCAAAGGTTGTAAAGAGAAGCAGGGCCGAAAGAATGTGTCGATAATGTATATGACTTAGAACTAATGTCTCTCGCAAACGATCTAAGAGCACTGTTCCGGCAGCAATCGCTGCAAGGGTTACTAGAACAATTACAGGACCCGACCAAACTTTTGACGATGCTTCATTGCCATGAGTTGAAATAGAAAGTCCAGAGACAATTACAGCTAAAACAAGTGCGCCAACACCATATTCAGCTATACGACGTGCGTGCGTTGATGAGAATAATGAAATTATTAACACCAATAAAATTGGACTAACAAGCCATACGGGTAATGAGTTTGCTCCACCAGGATTGCCGAGCAAGGTTAAAAATGGACCGCCGCCTGAAATCAACAAGCCCGGCTCAACTAAAAAGCGACTTGGTTGAACAAGAGCCTCTAGTGAAAAAGGCGCATTCATCAGAAAAGGGATGAAAATTAAGGAGGCACGCTTTTGAAGTCGAAGTATGTACAACTGCGAGTTAGCCTCTTTCGCATGTTTTTCATAATCGCTCAAGGTTGAAACTAATCCAGCCATTAAACCAATTACAAAAATCATTAGTGAGAAACCGTACAGAACAGCTAGCAACAGCGAAATGCCCGCAACTCTTCGCCAGCTAAACTCCTCGATTTTCTCAATATCACGAAGCAACAATGCAACGTATGGCGCAAGAATCAAGAAAAGAACGGTTGCGATATGCCCAGTAGAAATCGCTGCAATGGCAACCGGTGAAATGGCATACAGGAATGCAGCAGGAATTGAAATCCAAGAGTTTTTGGTTAAATGCTTGAGAAGTTTGGAGGCGGTAAACATCATGATGACGGGTGCGACTAAGAAGAAGGTTGTAATGAGGAATTGAACCTTGCCTAAGAAAAACAAGGATGCGGTCGCAGTAATTGCAACCCAAGTTGGCGTGGCAACAGATGAACCCATGCCAACTTGATGCCACGACTCAAAATAAGTTCGCCACAGATCTGTGGCACCTGAAGGCGAAATTGGTAGCGCTCCCCCGACTAGTGCCCCGAACCTATTGCGTGAATTGAGAATAGAAATGATCGCAATAAGCAGAAAACCAATAACTTCGGGGCGCTTGAAGATTCCAAACCAGTGACTTGTATCGACGGGAGTAAGTAA
>JBILNA010000009.1:0-13970 GCA_044375255.1 Candidatus Planktophila sp. | reverse complement strand
TCTGGATCCATTCCTGCACCAAGACCGCGCGTTGTCTTTCGACCAATATCTAATTTCACATCGGCATCACTCATTAACAAATGTTGTGCATCTGTATTAATTGCAATGAACTCGACGCCCTTAAGACCAACATCGATCATTCGATTAATAGCGTTAACTCCACCGCCACCAATGCCGACAACTTTGATGACCGCTAAATAATTTTGTGGTGAAGCCACTTGAATCCTCCTTATGAACCATAAACCTCAACTTGAGGCTTACTATTCACTGCTTTTCGATAAGGTGAACTTAAAGTGCGCGAGGGTGATTATCAAACACCGACATGAATTTATTAATGTGTCGCAACAATTAGTTTTTTTGAAAATTACTTAACGATTGGTGCATTAGGTGCCGAAACATCGACTCTTTTTATTTCTGCATTTTCAGGCAGGGCGATCAAAGCCCTATAAACCTTTACTTTTAACTCGTTTTCCGAGTTACTTCCCCAACGAATTTCTATCTCTTTGCCCTTGTTTTGAGTAATCAAAACCAGAGCGCCAGATCCACGAACCTTCACAACCGTCAATGATGACTTGAGCTCTTCGGGTAACTCTGTCAGGAAGTTCACCGCCTTTTTAGCATCCTCAAGGCTTGCTGCTTGAATCTGAATTAAGCCTTCTGGCCTTGAACCTTGCGGAACAAAGCTTGCAGCTGTCGAATCAATTACCTTGTTTTCAAAAGTTGCGATTGGCGTGCGCGATGTAAGTTCTACAACGACTTTTCCATTGATCCAGTTTCTAGATACATCAGCAGACTTAACCCAATCAAGTTTTTCCAATTTGGTAGTTATCGCTCGTGGTTCAACACGTGCCAACTTCTGGCCCTCAACTATTCCTGTGTTCAATTGACGCACACTTCCAACCACTTCGACTGAAGAGACTGTAAAGAAAGTTGAGTACCCCAACACATAAGCCGAACCTGCTAATGCGGCCACGATGAATCCAGCAATTAAAGAGCGCTTCATTTATGCAAAACGCCTTGTAAGACCTTCGACAATAATTGGAGCTAGAGAACTCACATCGCCAGCACCCAAAGTCATAATGACATCGCCGGGTTGCGCATCTGCGATTACTGAATCAGTTACTTCAACAAAATTAGGTATGTACTCGCCTTTACTCATCTTCGAGGTAATGATTTTTGAATTCACGCCCTCGATAGGTTTTTCGCTAGCGGCATAAACTTCAAGCAGTATCGCGCGGTCTGCAACATCTAGCTCTTTCGCAAATTGCTCGGCAAACGCTTGGGTTCTGGAGAAGCGATGCGGCTGGAAAATTACGATTAATCGACCGGTATCGGCATAGCGTCGGGCAGCTTCAAGAGTGACTTGAATTTCTGTTGGATGATGTCCGTAGTCATCGATCACGCGAATACCGTGAACTATTCCCTTAACTTCAAATCTGCGCCCAGTCCCCCTAAAGCTTTCTAAGCCAGTTAAAAGATCGGCAGGTGGGAATCCAAGTTTCAAGCCTGTTGCAAGAACCCCTGCAGCATTGAGAAGATTGTGATGGCCAGGAACCTGAAGCTCGATATGACCAACACTCTTACCCTTCCAAATAGCACGAGCACGCGAGCCCATAGTGAGTAGCTCTATCTGATCTATGTGTAAATCAGCAGATTCATTGACGCCGTAAGAAATCAATTCGATTGAAGCGGTGCTCTGTGCAAGGGCAACCGCGCCACCATCATCTGCGCAGTAAGAAAGGAATCCGCCTGATTGGATAGTAGCGGCAAACTCTCTAAATGCTTGTGCGACAGATTCTGCAGTTTCGAAAAAATCAACATGATCATGTTCAACATTTGTAACTATGGCACCAAATGGGTGGTATTCGATGAAGGAACCATCGGATTCATCTGCTTCAGCAACGAAAATTTCACCTGTACCTCGGTGTGCATTGGACCCCGATGCGGTGATGGTTCCACCGATAGCAAAGGATGGATCCGCACCACATGCTTGCAATGCAACGGCAAGCATTGAAGATGTTGTCGTCTTGCCGTGGGTTCCAGCAACAGCGATGCTCTTCGATTCAGACATCAATACCGACAAAGCTGCAGCACGAGTCAAAATAGGAAGCTTCAATTCCTGAGCACGTAAACGTTCCGAATTGGAATCGGCAATCGCGTTTGAGTAGACAACAAGATCAGATCCATCAACATTTTCTGCCCGGTGAGATGTAGAAACAGTTGCACCTAGTGCCGATAAAGCATTTACAACCGATGAATCTTTAGCATCAGAACCGCTGACGGTAATTCCGTGGGACAGAGCGATTCGCGCAAGACCACTCATGCCCGCTCCACCAATTCCGATAAAGTGGACGCGCTTGCCAATAAGTGATGCTAATTGTGGATTCATGATTTCAGCGCGAATTCAGTAAGTGCGACAATTTTTTGCGCAGCGTCGAGATCCTGATCATCTCCATTAATTGGAGCATTCGCAGCAGCCTTTAATAATCTATCAATGTGAACTTCAATAAAGTTAGAAGTAAATTCTTTTTGAGCAATGATTTCGGCTCGACCATCAGCTACCAAGGATGCAGCGTTAACGAACTGTTCTCCATTTCCTATTGGTAGGGGCACGAAAAGAGCGTATCGACCCAAAGCCCTAAACTCGCTACAGGTAACTGCGCCGCTTCTGGCAATAATCAAATCAGCGGCCAAGTAGGCATCTGCCATCGCATCAACATAAGCAACTGGCTTGTACTCCCCTTGGGACTTCGGCAAAGCATTAAGCTTTCCAACTGAGTGAAGAACTGAAATTCCTTTGTCGTTTAAGGTTGAAACGCTGTCGGCAACAACGGCATTTATCGCAAGAGAACCTTGGGACCCTCCCATGATGAAAACAAGTGGGACATCTGCTGGAAAACCCAACCGAGACTTTGCAGCTATTCGAGCCTTCGCCCAATCTGAAGCCGAAGCAACAGATGCGGTGGCGACATCGGAGCGAAGCGGTAAACCCGCCAGTAACGCACCAGAGAACTTTCCTTCATCTACGGGATGGGCTACTGCAAGATGTGAAGTAAATACAGCGCCTAGTCGATTAGCCCAGCCTGGCTTTGCATTGGCTTCGTGGATAACAATTGGAGTTCGCAAAAGCGCGGCAGCTAAGTAGGCCGGTGCGCTGACATAGCCACCAAAACCAATGAGAACTTCCGCATTCCTAAGTACCTTCATTGATGCAATGAGCGATGAAACTAAATCAAATGGGATTCGTAGCCACGAAGCAGAGGGAGTTCGGGAGATTGCAACTTTTGGGATAACTCTAAGATCAAACCCTGCCGCCGGAACTAAGGTGTTTTCAAGTCCATTCTTTGTTCCTAAGAAAATGCATGTATCTGAGGGATTGGATTTCAACCATTCACGAGCGACAGCCAGTGCTGGCTCGATGTGTCCTGCGGTGCCTCCACCAGCAAGAACTACCGTAGCCATTTAATACCCGTCTCTTGTAATCCTTTATAGATTACTGGGTCTCTACGCGCAGCACCTAAAACAAAGCCGATTCCCATATATGTCGCAATAAGTGCAGAACCGCCATAAGAAACAAGTGGCAAAGTCACACCGACTACGGGTAGGACACTTATTGCGGAGCCAATGTTCAGAACTGTTTGAATAGCAAACCAACAACCCAAACCTGCGCAAACATATCGGACCATTGGATCACTTGCTCGTAATGCCAATTTAAAGATTGAAAAAAGTAGCACAGCCAATAAAAGTAATGTTGCAAGAGTTCCAAACAATCCGAGCTCTTCTCCAATTACCGCGAAGATAAAGTCTGTGTGAGCTTCGGCAAGGTTTCCCCACTTTTGACGACTTGCACCAAGGCCCACCCCGAAAAGTCCACCACTGGCAAGGCCGAGCAAACTATGTGCTGGTTGCCAACCAGAGAATTTGTACTGGTCTTCAGCAAATGGATTAAGGAAAACTGCAAAGCGTTCGACACGATGTGGAGCTGTCAAAATAAAGACTGCAATTGCCGCTAAACCAGCTGCTACCACAGCCCCAAAGGCTCCTAAGCGCAAACCTGAAACCCACAGCAATCCCGCCAAGATAAAGGCAAATACTGAGGCAGTACCTAAGTCACGACCTGCCATTACCAAAATCATGCACAGCAAGAAGGCTGGTCCGATCAAAACAACCACATTGCTGTAAATCGCTCCAGCACGTTCACGAGTTGCGAGCATATGTCCCGCCCATAAAATCATTAAGAACTTTGCGATTTCGCTTGGTTGAACATCGACAAACCCAAGGCTAATCCAGTTGTGATTTCCCTTTACGCTCTTACCTATAAGTTGAACCAGCACCAAGAGTGCAACTGAAATCACTACTCCAAAACGGGCGATAACTTTCCATTGACGAAGAGATAATCGCGATAGGACCCAAGCCATAGGTAATGAGATAACCAGAAAAATAAACTGGCGGATAACAACTCCATATGTTGTCCCCCGTGATCCCAACGAATAAATTGATGAGGCGGAAAAAACCATGATCAGTCCCAAAAGACTGAGAGCCAGGGTGCTGCCTAGAAGCATGTAATAAAGATTTACCGGCTTGGTAAAAATGGTTTCTTCACGCTTCATGAGCAATAACCTTTCTAACCGCTGCTGCAAATCTATCTCCACGATCTGCATAAGAGATGAATTGATCCATAGATGCACAAGCCGGGGCCAACAAAACCGCATCCCCAGAGTTCACATGCTTTGATGCTGCGTTAACAACTGATTCCATTAATGAATTGGACTCTCCCCCACGCGTGTAATCACTAGGGGCATCAATTAGAATTCTCGGAATTGAAGGTGCGTACTTAATCAACGCAGCTTCAATGAGTCCACGATCTTCGCCCATAAGAATTGCAGCTTTAATCCTTGGCGCACATCTTTCAATGAGCGAATCCATATCTGCACCTTTTGCTAATCCGCCAGCAATCCAGACCACTGAAAGGTGTGACATTAATGAGGCTGCCGTGGCATGTGGGTTGGTCGCTTTGGAGTCATCAACCCAGGTAACTCCCTCTGCCTCATGAATTACTTCAATGCGGTGGCGACCTGGACGAAACTCTTGCAGCGCTTTTTGAATATCCTCGTGCGGGACATTAATAGCACGGGCTAAACCGGCTGCCGCAAGCGCGTTAGAAACATTGTGCGGGACCGTTGGAACGATGTCGGCTAATTCGCAAATCATTGATGCTTGCGCAGGATCAGCGACAAATGCGCGATCGACAAGTAATTCCTCGACAACACCTATTTCACCCGGAGCCGGGGTATCTATGGAAAAGAAAATCTTGCGTCCACTAAAGCGGTTAGCGCGGATTACCACCGCACCATCATCAGCATTTAGAATCGCGATTTCTGCCCGATCCAGAATCGAAAACTTTGCGTCGGCATAAGCATCGAAGCTGCCGTGCCAATCTAAGTGATCATCCGCAATATTGAGAATTGCTGCAGCTTGAAACTGCGCCTGTCGAGCCCAATGTAACTGAAAGCTTGATAGCTCTAAAACTAAAACTTCATAGGCATCATCGCGATCGACCGCGTCAATGACTGTGTCGCCAACATTTCCACAAGCTGTTGCTTTAATTCCCGCTGCCTTCAAAATCGCCGCAGTCATTTCAACTGTAGTTGTCTTGCCATTTGTTCCAGTTACTGCAATCCACTTTTGTTGTGGCGCACGCAGCGAACGTAGCTTCCAAGCAATATCGATTTCATTAAAAAGTTCAAGTGAGCTACTGAGAATCTTTAGCACCAACCGATGATCCTGCCGCCACCCTGGTGAAATCACTGCGGCATCAAAGTTTTCTACAACAACATCATCTGGCTTAAGTACTCCAGATGAAATGTCATCAGTGAGGGTCACTTTTGCCCCTTGCGAGGTCAGGAAACGAGCAACTGAGTTTCCGGTAACTCCGGCACCTAGAACCAGGACATTCCTATTGGCAAAGTCGGTAGACATGAATTACTTGACGACCCATTGCGCGTAGAAAAGTCCAAGACCAATCGCTACGCACAATCCAGCTATGATCCAAAAGCGAATGACGACAGTAATTTGAGCCCAACCAATTAATTCGAAGTGGTGATGCAGGGGTGCCATTTTGAAAACGCGCTTTCCGCCGCTCATCTTGAAATACGCGGTTTGGATCAATACAGACATAGTGATGATTACAAAGAGTCCACCTAGTGGAATAAGAAGCAATTCAACGCGCAAAGTCGCTGCAAGTCCTGCAATTGCGCCACCTAGGGCTAGTGATCCTGTATCTCCCATAAAAATCTTGGCCGGCGGCGTGTTCCACCAAAGGAAACCTGTGCAAGCTCCGGCAAATGCCGCTGCAAGGACAGCCAGGTCAAGCGGATCACGAACTGCATAACAGCCTGCAGTTGCATTGAGTGCACAGCTTTGACCGAACTCCCATACTCCTATCAAAACAAAAGCTAAGAAGGTCATGATTGACGCACCAGTTGCTAAGCCATCAAGTCCATCTGTCAGATTAACTCCGTTACTTGCCGACATGACCATCACAATAATGAAAATGACTACCAGGGCCGGTCCCAAGTAAATTGTGGTTTCGCGAACACCAGAAAGGTATTCAGAAATAGGAGTCAAGGAATCTTGATCGGCAAATTGCAGCCCAAGATAACCAAACACACCTGCAGAAATCGCTTGTCCAAGCAGCTTGTAGCGCCCTGGCATACCTCGTGAATTTTGGCGAGATACCTTGAGCCAATCATCAAGAAACCCAATAAAACCTAAAGCAACTACTAATCCGATTACTAAAATTGCCGAAACAGTGACCGCGTTTCCGGTCACAAGGTGTGCGAATAAGTATCCAAGAATTGCCCCAAGGATAAAAATGATTCCGCCCATGGTTGGCGTCCCGTGCTTTATATGGTGACTGCTCGGACCATCTTCACGAATAATCTGTCCATAACCTTTGCGAGCTAGTGCGCCGATCAGGACGCGTGTGCCGAAGATAGAAAAGATGAGGGCGAATGCACCCGCAATAAGGATCTGTCTCAACTTTCAACTCCGCTCTTGTCTAACCACAGACTCTCTAACTTTTGAGCCAGTACTTCAAAACCTTCTGAACGTGAAGCTTTTACTAAAACAACATCTCCTGCAGAGAAATGATCTGTCATCGACAGACACTCATCAATACTCGCGTAGTGGTGAACAACTGTTCCGCCCAGTGAATCTCCATACTCCGGAGCCGCAATAGCCACGAGATGATCGATTCCAAGCTCCTGTGCAAGGGTGCCAATCCCAGCGTGATGTGCGGGGCTTGACTCGCCGAGTTCATGCATTTTTCCCAAGAATGCCCAGGATTGACCGCCTCGTTCCTGTGCAAAAAGAACAAGTGATCGCAAAGCCGCCGACATCGATTCTGGATTAGCGTTGTAAGCATCATTGATCAATAACAGGCCGAAAAGATCATGAACTTCCATCCGCCATTTACTTGAGTTTTCGGCGGTTGATAAGGAGCTAGTAATTAACTCGATGGGAAGTTCAAGTGCTGTACCTACTGCTGCCACCGCTAAAGCATTTGCTATGTGGTGTTCGCCTACTAATCTCATTCCGACCGCATCACGGCCCGCAGGAGTAACTAAATCAAAATGTGGACGACCTTCGCGGATTTCGATTTCGGTGGCACGAATTTCACAGCCTTCACCAAATTTGATTGTTCGACCAGAATGCAAGGAGGCCATCGCCGGGGTATAAGAATCATAATTTCCAAGAATTGCGATTCCATCATCATTTAATCCTTGAACAAGTTCGGATTTCGTGCGGGCGATTGCTTCTACGCTACCAAATTCTCCAAGATGTGCGGTTCCAACAGTTAAAACTACTCCAATGTTTGGTTGCGCGATACTGCACAAACGAGCTATATCCCCCGAATGTCGAGCTCCCATTTCTAAAATGCAGAATCTAGTTTTTTCATCGCATTCGAGCAAAGTAATTGGCAAGCCAAGATCGTTGTTAAAGGAACCAGCTGGAGAAACCGTTGGACCAGCCGCCGACAACATGTGCGACATCAGATCCTTGGTGCTTGTCTTACCTTGAGAACCAGTTATTCCTATAACGGTTAAGTTTGTTAAACGTTTGCGAACAAAGGTAGCCAGAATCGACAAGGCTTCCATGACATCATCGACAACGATGCAAGGACCATCGATGCGCTTAGTCGTCAATGAAAACATGGCACCGGCTCGATAAGCATCGGCAGCGAAATCATGCCCATCTACAACTTCACCTTGCAACGCTAGGAAAACACATCCCGGAATAGCTTTGCGAGAATCAAAAACTGGAGCCTTAGAAACAAGTAAATCTTTGTCGCAATGCATTTCGCCGCCAACTAAAAGACCGATTTCCCCAGCAGTTAAAGTAATCATTTTTTGTCCTCGATCGCCTTGGCTAATTCAATGCGATCATCAAAGGGGTGCACAACTCCGCTGACTTCTTGCCCCTTTTCATGGCCTTTACCCAGAACTATTACTAGATCACCCTCATTGGCTTCATTAACTGCCGCCTTAATAGCCTGTGAGCGATCTTCAATAATTGAACTTGGCTCCTGAATATCTAGGCCAAGAGTCATCTGCACCAGAATTGAATCCGCTTTTTCTGATCGTGGATTGTCACTGGTAAAAATCGCTACATCTGCACCTTCAAGCAAGGCCTTACCCATTAAAGCTCTCTTGGAATCATCGCGATCTCCGCCACAGCCAAGTACGGCAATAACCCGACCATCGCTGATTTCATGCGCTGTTTCTAGAACGCGAGTTACTGCATCTGGAGAATGTGCGTAATCAACCAGTGCCGTGAAGTTTTGACCTAGACGAACTGACTCGAGTCGGCCTGCTGCTCCAGTTAATTGCGGCAAGATCGCTGCAATATCTATTGGATCAATTCCGCTTTCAGTGGCAATTGCTACCGCCATCAAGAGATTGTCAAAGTTGTATCCACCGTGAAGATGAACTTTTCCTTCAATTAAGATTCCCCCGCCACCTCTGATTGCAACATGAGCACCAACATAATCCCTTGTTATTGATGCAAAGTGCCATGTAGCACTCTGATCGTGGCGAGAGACGGTCATAACTGGTAGCTCAGTTATTTCCAAAAGTTTCACACCGTATGCATCGTCGATATTGATGACCGCCAAATCAGCGAATTCAAAAGAAAATAACTTTGCTTTAGTTTCAAAATAGGCTTCCATCGTTTTATGAAAATCAAGATGGTCTTGTGAAAGATTTGTAAAGGCGACAACGGCAAAGTGACTGCCGCGAATTCTTTCCAGAGCAATTGCGTGACTAGAAACTTCCATTACCAAGTTGCGCATATGACGCTCTCGCATCATCGCTGAAAGTGCCTGCAAATCACTGCTTTCAGGAGTAGTTCTCTTGCTTGCGATTACTTCATCGCCGATTCGGGTTTCGACAGTTCCAATGAGCCCGCTGTCACGACCAGCTAAAGACATAATCTGGTGGAGCAAAGTTGTAACGGTTGTCTTTCCGTTTGTTCCAGTAACTCCAACGCTATAAAGATCACGCATTGGCTCGCTGTAAAACCAAGCGCTAATTACTCCAGCGGAGCGTCGTGGATTGCTGCTGACAATAACTGGAACGCCAGATATTTTGGTTGCACCGACAGCATCGGTTAATACGGCGGTAGCACCACGTGCGATCGCTTCGGAGGCAAACTCTGCGCCGTGGGTCTTCTCGCCTGGCAGCGCAACAAATAAATCGCCTTCCTGAACTGCCTTGCTTGAAAGAGTTATTCCAGTGACAACTGTTGTTGAATCACCAATTAATTGTGCGTTAGCAATCGCCGCGACTGATTCGAGCGTTCTTTTAAATTCTTCAATTGGCCTTGTCACTTGCTGCCTTCTTATCTGCTATTAACTTTCTTTCGGCAAGAAGTGCTTTTTCGGTCAATGGAACCGGATCAACGACCGTGCCTGTTGGTGCAATTCCTTTTGACTGTAGTACGAATGACATAACTTTCTTAAAAACAGGACCGCCCAGGTATCCGCCCCAGTGCATGCCCTTTGGATCTTGGATAGTTACAGAGATTACATACGCCGGCTTGTCGGCAGGTGCAAAGCCAATGAAGGATGCTGTGTAGCCGCGATAGCAACCACAAGTGTCATCAATACGTTGTGCTGTTCCAGTCTTACCAGCCACGCGATATCCAGGAATCGCTGCAGATGGCGCTGTTCCATTTGCTGAAACTACGCTCTCCATCATCAATCGCATTTGTGCTGCAGTCTCTGGGCTAATTACTCGAACTTTCTCACGAGTTTCAGATGGTGTGTAATTTCCGCTGGAATCACTTGTTCCTGCAATTACCGTCGGAGAAACTCGGACTCCATCATTTGCAATTGTTGCAAACACACTTGTTGCCTGCATCGCAGTTACCGAATAGCCCTGTCCGAAAGCAACAGTGGGTGCAGTAGTGCCAGACCAATCGGCAACTTTTGGAAGAATTCCGCGTGATTCTCCAGGCAACCCTGACCCTGTCTTTGTGCCAATTCCAAACTTAGTTAAGTAGTCATACAGCTTGTCGTTAGACATCATTTCGCCAATTTTAATTGATCCGGTGTTACTTGATACCGCCAAAATGCCGGAGGTTGTTAAACGCTGCGTTGGATGTGGCTCATGATCCTTAAAGACTTTCGTTGAGCGCTTTAACTTATATGGAATAGTTAAAACGGTTTCTGGCTTAATTTTCTTTTCTTCCAAGGCCGCTGCGATCGTCATAACTTTTCCAGTAGAGCCTGGCTCATAAACATCTAGAACAGATGGGTTTCGCATAGCAATCAGTGAAACCTTAGTTGTGTCATTTGGGTCAAAAGTTGGAGCAGTGGCGTGAGCCAGGATGTGCCCAGTCTTCGGATCCATCACAATTACGGTTCCACTCAGTGCACGCGTAGATTTAACAACATCAGCAATTGCCTTTGACGCTACCCATTGGATATCTCGGTCCACGGTTAAGCGAATAGATGTGCCTGATTGGGCCGGAGTAATTTCAGATTGTGAACCTGGAATTTCTGCTTTATATCCATTGGCATATGAGTACTTGCCATCAATACCTTTGATCTTTGAATTCATGCTTGATTCAAGTCCAGTAGCGCCAACACCATCGTGATTTACGAATCCAATTAATGATGCAATCAAACTTCCGGATGGATATTCGCGTACATAACTGCGTTCCGGAAAGAATCCGATAATTCGATCAGGACTCATGGCCTTAAATCGTGAGTTGTACTGATCTAAAGCTGCAGAAAGCTTGAGCCAGGTTGCAGGTTTTGCATTGCGGGCAACCATGTTCCATTTACGGGTACCAGTAAGTGAATCTTGGACCTCTTCAACTTTCAACCCCAGAATTGGGGCGACAAAGGCTGCAACCTTTGCTGGGTCAGTGATTTGGGTTTGGTCTACGACGATGCTTGTTGCAGCAACGCTGCGGGCGAAGGCAACCCCGTTAATGTCGGTGATATCGCCACGTGGTGCTTGAAGCGTCCTTACCTTTTCCATTTCATTGACTGCACGTTGACGATAGTCCCCCGCTTGTAGAGCTTGAACTTGAACTAAGCGAAGTCCAAACATAAACATGACAAGCGCAAGAATGAGAACTAGAACTCTGATTCTTTGGCGCGCTAATGAAAAATTACCCATTCTTAACCGGTACCTCAATAACTGGCTTATCTAGAGATAAGAAAGTTGGATTTTCTGAAGGCTTCATGCCTAATGCTGTTGCAGATTTTGCAAGAGCCTCTGGGGAAGAGAGCTTGTCAATCTGGCGAGCAATTGCTTCGCGTTCATCACTGACCAACTTTGCCTCCAACTTGAGGTTAGTTAATTCAAATGCATCTTGTACTAACAAAGTATTGATCAGGAGAAGAAGCATTAGACCAATACCACCAACGATAGAAACAAAGATTGCGAAGAATTTACGATCAGCTTGCTTTCCATCGGAGACATTGGGAACAAGCTTGAGTGCAACTTGTGATGTCTTTTCAACGAAAATTTCTTTTGAGCGAGTAATCGCTGGAGCTAGTGCAGTCATAGCCATTACGCGGCCACCCTTTCGATAGCGCGAAGGCGCACTGATTGAGAACGTGAGTTTTCTTCTAGTTCAACATCGGTTGGAGTCTCGCTTCCGCGAGTGATCATTTGGAACTTGGCAGCTAATTCAGGAAGATCAAATGGAAGATCTCGTGGGGTTCCAGATGTTGTTGAGGCAACAAATAGCTGCTTAACAATGCGATCTTCAAGGGACTGGAAAGACATCACAACTAAACGTGCGCCAACATTTAGCAGGTCAAGTGCTGCTGGAAGTGCGCGAGTGATGGTGCCGAGTTCGTCATTAGTTTCGATGCGTAGGGCTTGGAATGTTCTCTTTGCTGGGTTTCCACCAGTGCGGCGTGTGGCAGCCGGAATGGCCTCCTTGACCATTTCGGCAAGCTGGGCAGTTGAATTCAAGGGAGCGATTGCGCGCTGCTTCACAATTGATTCAACGATTCGTGTAGCAAACTTTTCTTCACCATATGTGCGAAGAATGCGAACTAATTGACCTGGCTCGTAAGTATTGATGATCTCCCCCGCAGTCAGTGACTGTGTGCGATCCATACGCATATCTAGGGGTGCATCCTGTGAATAAGAAAAACCACGTTCTGTTTGATCAAGTTGCATGGAAGAAACACCTAGATCAAACAATGCGCCATCAATGTGCTTGTATCCAAAGCTCGCAACTACATCGGCGATCCCATCAAAAGTAGAGTGCGCAGTCTTTAAGCGATCTCCAAAAGGCGCAAGGCGCGCAGTTGCTTTTGCAATTGCATCCAGGTCACGATCGATACCAATAACAGTTAACTGTGGGAATTTCTGTAGCAAAGCTTCTGTGTGTCCACCTAGACCCAAGGTTGCATCAACTACAACGGGGTTGCTGGAAGTTGCAATTAGCGGGGACAAGAGATCAACGCAACGATCGCGCATTACCGATATATGTTCAGTCGTACTTGTCATCTCTTCCCCCTCTCGCGTATTGATAGAACTAACTTTTTAACTCTCACCTCTGGTCACTGCCGGCCGACGGATCTTTGTGTTGCAACGGCGCCGGGGAAGGGGCGTCGCTACGTTCGAAGGGTCGGCAGTGGCCACAAATGAGAGTTAGAACAAACCTGGAAAGACCTCCTCTGAGACATCAGCGAAGCTCTTTTCACGATCTGCTAAATATTCATTCCAAGAAGTTGCGTCCCAAATTTCAACGCGAGTATTTGCACCAATAACAACGCACTCTTTTTCTAATCCTGCATATGTGCGAAGTGATTGTGGAATTGTTACGCGACCTTGACGATCAGGAATTTCATCGTGTGCGCCAGCAAACATCACACGGCTGTAATCACGAGCTGATTTTGCAGTGACTGGCGCTTGTTTTAGCGTCTCTGTAATAACTAAAAATTCTTGTGATGGAAAAACATAAAGGCAACGTTCTTGTCCTTTAGTAATTACTAAACCTGCAGCCAACTCATCGCGGAATTTCGCGGGAAGGATTAAGCGACCTTTGTCATCAAGACGTGGCTCGTGGGTGCCTAGAAACATTTTCTCTGACTCCCCCTTCCCCAGGTTTGTCCGCTTAAATCACCACTTTACTCCATTTCACTCCTTTTTCAACCACCTTTTCCCACTTTTAGCCCTTTTGGCCCCCGCCTCCCCCCACCCATTTCCGAGCCTGAAAATGGGAATCGGCATGAAAAAAGCCCCTCACATGGAGGGGCTTGGGTGGATTACAGGCGCGGTTTTACTCTTGGTTACCGCGGTTGTCCCAGCGCTGTTCAAGGCGAGCGCTTAATGATGAGCGTGAAGATTGCTTGCGAGGGCCACGAACTGGGGCTGACATTGAAGAGATCGCGGTAATTACTCCGCTAAGGGCGATGACAAAACCCAGAATTCCGA
>JBILNA010000099.1:0-3700 GCA_044375255.1 Candidatus Planktophila sp. | reverse complement strand
CGCTGGTTTCAACCAA
This sequence comes from Candidatus Planktophila sp., assembly GCA_044375255.1. Lineage (GTDB taxonomy): Bacteria > Actinomycetota > Actinomycetes > Nanopelagicales > Nanopelagicaceae > Planktophila. Next base: position 3,684 of record JBILNA010000099.1, on the reverse strand, counting down.
AACACGAGTTACAGCGCCAGTTCCTAGTCGACCCTCAAGAATACGGACCTTGTAATCGGTAAGTTCTAGCGTTGAAAGTTCTGGATACAAAGCGATCAAGCCAGTGCGTAGGGCGTTGTCGAAAGCGTTAACTGGACCATTTCCTTCGCCACTGCAAGTGATTTCCTGTCCTCTTGCGGTAACGGTTACTTCAGCTTTTGTGGTAATTGTTTGATCAACTGCACGTTCAACAGATGTAACCCAGTAATTGATTGTGAAAAATGATGGGCGTTTCCCTGACATCTCTTCATGGACTAATAACTCAAATGAAGCATCTGCTGCTTCGAAAGTGAAGCCGCGAGATTCCATTTCCTTGACTCGATCAACAATGCGACCAATAAGTTCCTTGTCTCCCCCTAGATCAACACCTAATTCCTGTGACTTCAATTCAATTGATGCACGCCCAGCCATATCTGAAACAAGCATGCGCATGTCATTTCCAACAGATGATGGATCTTCATGTTGGTACAGGGAGGGATCGACTTTAATCGCACTTGCATGCAAACCAGCCTTATGAGCAAATGCAGAAACACCAACATATGGTTGGCGAGAACTTGGGGTCACATTTGTAACTTCGGCAACTGCATGAGAAATTCTAAAGGCCTCTTGTAGTGCATTTGGCGGAAGAACCAACTGCTTCTTCTTTAGCTCTAAGTTGGCGATGATCGTTACCAAATCCGCGTTACCAGTGCGCTCTCCGTAGCCGTTCAGCGTTCCCTGAACATGGGTAGCACCTGCAGCAACTGCTGCCATCGAGTTTGCCACTGCGCACCCAGTGTCGTTATGGCAATGGATACCTAAGCGAGCAGAGCTTGCCGAAAGAACATCATGCACCACTTGTGATAACTCATCAGGCAACATTCCGCCGTTGGTATCGCACAGAGCAATCACATCTGCTCCGGCTTCTGCGGCAACTCGAACTACTTCAAGTGCATATGCGCGATTACTGCGATATCCGTCAAAGAAGTGCTCTGCATCTAGAAAAACGCGCTGACCTTCTTGGATTAAGTGTGTGACAGAGTCACGAATCATCGCAAGGTTTTCATCCAAAGTTGTTTTTAGTGCAAGATCAACATGGCGATCAAAGGCTTTTGCAACAAGGGTTACAGCTGGGGCTCCGCTGTCGCGCAGCGCGCCGAGCAAAACATCATCTGCGGCTTTTGCATTGGGGCGACGTGTTGCACCAAAGGCAACAAAGGTTGCGTTCTTCAGCTTTAACTCTTTCTTAGCTAGTGCGAAGAATTCGGTGTCTTTTGGATTAGCTCCAGGCCAGCCACCTTCAATAAAGCCAACACCGAGATCATCCAAGTGACGAGCGATGTTCATCTTGTCGTGAACTGAAAGATTCAAACCCTCTTGTTGTGCGCCATCACGCAGGGTTGTGTCATATATATGGAATGAATCATTAACTGGCATTACTTAACCGCGCTCATCCAGTTGTGCTTATCGGCAATAGTTCCGTGCTGAATTCCAAGTAAGTGGTTACGAATTTGCATGGTGATCGTTCCTGGTTGTCCGTCGCCAGTTACCCAGGTTCCCATCGCGCTCTTTGCTTGCCCCACAGGAGAAACAACCGCTGCTGTACCACATGCAAATATTTCAGTTATTTCACCTGATGTAACACCATCTCGCCAATCATCGACAGATAACATCACTTCATTTACTTTATAGCCAAGATCTGCAGCAACTGACAAAATCGAATCTCGTGTAATTCCTGGCAGCAAAGTTCCGGTGAGCTTTGGAGTAATTACTGTCGCATCGGACCCTGTTCCCTTTACAAAGTAAAGGTTCATGCCGCCCATTTCCTCAACCCATTTGCGCTCTTTTGCATCAATCCACACAACTTGATCGCAACCTTCTTTAGCTGCAGCTTTTTGCGCAATCAAAGATGCTGCGTAGTTTCCGCCGCACTTGGCCTCGCCCGTTCCGCCCTGTGCAGCTCGCACATATTCAGTTGAAATCCAGACCGAGACCGCCTTTGATGGATCAAAGTAAGCGCCAGCTGGTGTTGCAATAAGAAGGTAGGTGGCTTTGTTTGTTGGACGCACGCCTAAACCGACCTCTGTTGCGATCATAAATGGACGGATATACAGCGACTCTCCTACTTTGCTCGGAACCCAGCCAGCATCTTGCGTAACAAGTGCTTCAACTGTTTCCATAAACAACTCAACAGGCATTTCAGGAAGTGCTAACCGCTTTGCAGAGTTTGCAAAACGCTTTGCATTTGCCGTTGGACGGAACAACGCAATCGAGCCATCAGGTTGGCGGTATGCCTTCATTCCTTCAAAGATTTCTTGGCCGTAATGAAAAACAGCAGTTGCTGGGTCCAATGAAATCGGACCATATGGCATCAGATGTGGATCGCCCCAGCCATCTTTTTCACTCCACTCGCACATCACCATGTGATCGGTGTAGTACTTACCAAAGCCACCTTCTGCAACTAACGCATCACGCGTTGGCGCATCTTTAGCATTTGGATTAAGAGTGATCTTCATAATTACAGTGCGCTTGCTAGCGCATCTCCAATTTCAGTAGTGCTGCGCTTCTTATCTCCACGTACCAGAAGATCTGCAGCAACCGCCTTTTCTACTTCACGAGCTGCATCTGATAAACCTAAGTGATCAAGCATCATCGCAACTGACATCACTGTGGCAGTTGGATCAGCTAGATTTTTTCCAGCAATATCAGGTGCTGAACCATGAACAGGCTCAAACATTGATGGGAATTTTCCGGTTGGATTGATATTTCCAGATGCAGCCAAACCAATACCACCACAGATCGCTGCAGCGATATCTGTCAGGATGTCTCCAAACAAGTTATCTGTGACTACAACATCAAATCGTTCTGGATTAGTAACAAAGAACATCGATGCCGCATCAACATGCAGATAATCGGTTGAGATCGCTGGGTACTCCTTAGCAACCTCGTTGAATGTGCGCGTCCACAAACCGCCTGCTCGGGTAAGTACATTGTTCTTATGAACTAGGGTTAACTTCTTGCGTTCGCGCTTTGACGCACGCTCAAATGCATCACGGATTACGCGTTCAGCACCGCGTCGGGTGTTGAGGCTTTCTTCAGTTGCTATCTCAGCATCAGTTCCTTCGGCAAGGACGCCGCCTGCACCAACATATGGACCTTCTGTGCCTTCGCGAACAACAACAAAATCTATGGGAGCTTTCGTTGCTAAAGGACCTGTAACACCAGGCATTAAGCGAGCTGGTCGAAGATTGATGTAATGATCAAAGGCAAAGCGCAGCTTCAGTAGAAGACCGCGCTCTAGTACACCACTTGGAACAGTTGGGTCTCCGACTGCGCCCAGTAAAATGACATCAGCCTTTGTAAGATCAGCCAAAGTGGCATCAGGTAATACCTCACCTGTGCGATGCCAAAATGCTGCGCCCAGATCATATGAAGTTTTCTTAAACTCCACTGAATACTTCTTTGCAACGACATCTAGAACCTTGAGGCCTTCAGCAACAACCTCTGGCCCGATTCCATCGCCTGCAATAACAGCTAAATTAATTGTTCTCATTACCCCACCAAAGTTACAGAGCGAACCAGTTCTGCTCCAGTTTCCTTCTTTACTGATGTAATCAGGTCATCACTAATTTGTGAATCAACGGTAAGCGCCATCAAAGCATTGCC
>JBILNA010000098.1:0-3701 GCA_044375255.1 Candidatus Planktophila sp. | reverse complement strand
CCGCCCAGCCATTCTTAACTTCCCAACGAAGGATTCCTTCTTTATCAATCAAGAAGCTTCCGCGAAGTGCGCAACCCTTTGACTCCTCAAAGACACCATATGCAGATGCAACTGCGCCATGTGGCCAGAAATCTGAAAGAACTGGGAATTGATAATTCTCTTGCTCTGCAAATACACGTTGTGTAAATGGAGAATCACATGAGATTGCAAGAAGTTGTAGATCATCATTTTGGAATGATGAAAGGTCATCGCGCAACGCACACAGTTCACCAGTGCATGTTCCAGTAAACGAAAAGGGATAGAACATCAGCAAGACATTCTTCTGCCCTTTGAATGAAGAGAGTGAAACCTTTTCTCCATGTTGATTTGGAATTTCAAAATCTGGTGCGGCTTGTCCAATAGTTAAAGTCATACCGCAAACTTACCTCTTGCCCGCTTTACGTGCCACTAATCGCGTTGCGGTCCAATCCTTGGCGAGCGCGATTGTGGAAGTCACACTTAAGCCGGCAATAGGTGCGGCATCTTGAATATCACTTGGTTCGACATGGCCATCTCGTCCAGCTTTTGGTGTCATCACCCAGATGGCGCCATTTTCAAGTAAGTAAGTAAGCGCATCCATTAACTCGTCAACTAAATCTCCATCGCCTTCCCGCCACCAAATGATGACCGCATCGACAACTTCATTGGTGGATCCTTCTAAGAATGTGGTCCCAGTAATTGACATGATTTGATCTCGAAGTGTGGAATCACAGTCACTATCGTGGCCAACCTCTAAAACGAGGTCATCCTTGGCCAATCCCATCCGTGTAGGCACGGGCTAAGTCCACACTTTGCCGAGCCTGAGCGCAAGGGGAAGACTGGCTCAATTTCACACCTTCCCAATTTCCACTTAGGGGGCTGTAAGGGCGAGAATAAGCCCATGAGCGAAAACTTCGAGGCGCCCGATCTCAATATTGAGCAGTTGGTAGACACCGATCCATCAGAGTCCGCAGAATGGCGAGCCTCCTTTGACGCCGCCCTGAAGGCTGCTGGTCCGGTTCGCGCTCGCTATTTAATGCTCAATCTCTTAAACCATGCCCAAGAACGCAATGTAGGAATTTCAGCTCTTCGTGCAACTGATTACATCAACACAATTCCGCCAGAGCATGAAGCAAAGTTTCCTGGAGATGAAGATTTAGAACGAAGGATTCGCCGTATCAATCGTTGGAATGCGGCGATGATGGTTCACCGTGCGCAGCGTCCAGGTGTCGGAGTCGGTGGACACATTTCTACCTACGCATCATCTGCTGCGCTCTATGAAGTTGGTTTCAACCACTTCTTCCGCGGACAGGATCACCCAGGTGGCGGAGATCAAATTTTCTTCCAGGGACATGCAAGTCCTGGAATGTATGCACGTGCATTTCTTGAAGGTCGCTTAACTGAACATCAACTAGATGGTTTCCGTCAGGAACTTTCACATGAAGGTGGCGGACTTTCTTCTTACCCTCACCCACGTTTGATGCCGGACTTCTGGCAATTCCCAACTGTGTCAATGGGTATCGGACCGCTCAATGCAATTTATCAAGCGCGTTACAACCGTTACTTACACAACCGCGGAATCAAGGACACGAGCGATCAGAATGTTTGGGCATTCCTTGGTGATGGTGAAGTTGATGAAGTAGATACTTTAGGTGCCATTGGTCTTGCTACTCGCGAAAAGTTAGACAACTTAACTTTTGTTATTAACTGTAATTTGCAACGCCTCGACGGACCGGTTCGTGGAAATGGAAAAATTATCCAAGAGCTTGAATCAATCTTTGGTGGGGCTGGCTGGAATGTTATTAAGGTCGTTTGGGGCCGTGGCTGGGATCCATTATTGGCGCAGGATCGTGAAGGCGCACTTGTAAAGATTATGAATGAAACCCTTGATGGTGATTATCAAACTTTTAAGGCTGAATCTGGAAAGTATGTCCGCGATAATTTCTTTGGCCGGGATCCTCGTGCTGCTGCGATGGTTGCTAATTGGTCAGATGATCAAATCTGGAACCTCAAGCGCGGTGGACATGATTATCAAAAGCTATTTGCTGCATACACAGCTGCAACACAAAAGAATGGCCGCCCAACAGTGATCTTGGCTAAAACTGTTAAGGGTTGGACGCTTGGCTCACACTTCGAAGGTCGTAACTCAACGCACCAAATGAAGAAGATGACGCTTGAAGATATTCAAAAGTTCCGGGACACACTGCATTTGGATATTCCAGATGAGAAGTTAGATAAGTACTTACCACCGTATTACAAGCCATCACCTGAATCTCCAGAGGCTAAGTATCTGGCTGAACGCCGCGCAGAGCTTGGTGGGTCTATTCCACGCCGTCGCTCTAAGTCTCGTCCGCTAACGATGCCGAATGATTCGGTTTACGAATCTGTAAAACGAGGTTCTGGTCAACAAGAGATCGCAACAACAATGGCTTTTGTTCGGATGCTGAAGGATCTTGTTAAGGATCCAGGTTTGGGTAATCGCATTGTTCCGATTATTCCTGATGAAGCTCGTACCTTTGGTATGGATTCACTGTTCCCAACAATGAAGATCTATTCTCCGCATGGTCAGCAGTACACCGCGGTAGATCGTGAATTGATGTTGTCCTATAAGGAATCAACTTCGGGTGTCATTCTGCACGAAGGTATTAATGAGGCAGGATCGGTAGCTTCATTTACAGCGGTCGGGTCCTCGTATTCAACTCACGATGAACCAATGATTCCTATTTACATCTTCTATTCAATGTTTGGTTTCCAACGCACAGGCGATGCTTTCTGGGCAGCCTCTGATCAATTGGTTCGTGGCTTTGTTGTCGGTGCGACGGCAGGACGTACAACCCTTAATGGTGAAGGCCTACAACATGAAGATGGTCATTCACATCTTCTTGCAGCAACTAACCCTGCAGTTGTTGCCTACGACCCAGCATTTGCTTACGAGCTTGGCCACATTGTCAAAGATGGTCTGCGTCGGATGTATGGTGAAAATAGTGAGAACATTTATTACTATCTCACTGTTTACAACGAGCCATATGTTCATCCTGCAGAGCCAGAAAATCTAGATGTTGATGGTTTACTCAAGGGAATTTATCTATTCTCGCCTTCAAAGAAATCTCGCAAGAAGAACGCACAAATCTTGGCTTCAGGTGTAGGAGTTAACTGGGCGGTTAAAGCACAACAACTTCTTGCTGATGATTGGGGAGTTAACGCTGCGGTGTGGTCGGTAACTTCATGGAACGAGCTACGTCGTGATGGTCTTGAAACCGATCGCCATAATCTGCTCAATCCAACAGATCGTCGCAGCGCTTACATCACCAAGAAGTTGGCCCATACAAAGGGGCCTGTAATTGCGGTCAGCGATTTCATGCGCGCAGTGCAAGATCAAGTCGCTCCGTGGGTCGAAAAGCCTTTCTACTCATTAGGAACGGATGGCTTTGGTTTGTCTGATACCCGTGGTGCGCTTCGTCGTCACTTCAAGGTTGATGCTGAATCAATCGCTGTGGCTGTGTTGCAGCAACTCTTTAACCAAGGTGAAATCAAGCAAAGCATTGTCACGCAGGCCATGGATAAGTATCGTATCCATGATGTCTCAGCTGCAGATGCTGGCAATACAGAAGGATCGGGTTGATCTCTAGAATTCCAATCACAGATATCTCCCCCGCGGTTTACTTCGGGGGAGAATTTGTTGC
>JBILNA010000097.1:0-3712 GCA_044375255.1 Candidatus Planktophila sp. | reverse complement strand
GCAGGGACCGCGGTGCCAACTCCTGCGTTGTTAACAAGAATGTCGACTCGGCCATACTTTTCAATTGCAAGTGCGATCAACGCTGCGCAATCTTCTGGTTTGGTGACATCGGTTTTGCGCCCTGCCCATGTGCGCCCTGCGGCGGTTACTAATGCGCCAGTGTCAGCAAGGCGTTCTTCGCGTCGAGCACCTAAAACTAGATCGGCACCAGCTTCGGCTAAGGCTTTAGAAAAAGCCACACCTAACCCTGATGATGCTCCCGTTACAACAGCTACTTTTCCATCTAGTTTGAAGCGGTCAAGAATGCTCATCACTTTTCTCCTCTTTTTGTTGCACTACGGGTAGATTACAGACATGGAGTTCAAACTCAGCCCAAAGGCTGCCGAATACAGTGCGCGCCTTCAGAAATTTATGGATGAAAAGGTAATTCCGGCCGAGGCTGTGTTTCACCACCAACGTGCCGAACTAGTTGCAGCGGGTAAGCCACATGATTTGCCCGCAATTGTTGAAACCTTAAAGGCTGATGCAAAGGCACAAGGTTTGTGGAACTTATTTCTGCCACATAGCCACGATCCGCATCACGGATTAACTGTTACCGATTATGCAACGCTGGCTGAAATCACTGGGTGGTCTGTAGAGATTGCGCCAGAGGCGATTAACTGTTCAGCACCTGACACCGGCAACATGGAAGTTCTGGATATGTTCGGTTCGGATGCGCAGAAAGAGCAATGGTTAAAACCTTTACTGGCAGGAACAATTCGTTCGGGTTTTGCAATGACCGAACCTGATGTGGCATCTAGTGATGCGCGAAATATTGAAACATCTATTGTTCGTGATGGTGATTCTTATGTGATTAATGGTCGCAAGTGGTGGACTACTGGTGCGATGGATCCGCGTTGTCAGATTTTGATTGTTATGGGAAAGACCAACCCTGATGCTGATTCATATAACCAGCAATCGATGGTGCTTGTTCCTATTAATACACCGGGCGTTACAGTTGAGCGCAACTTACTTGTTTTTGGTTATGTCGATCAGCATGGTCATGCCGAAGTTACCTTTAAGGATGTTCGAGTTCCAGTTGCTAATTTGATTGGCGAAGAAGGAACGGGCTTTGCAATTGCGCAGGCTCGCCTTGGGCCAGGGCGGGTGCATCACTGCATGCGAGCAATTGGAATGGCTGAACGGGCGCTATCGCTGATGATCCAGCGCGCTAATTCGCGGGTGGCATTTGGCAAAGAGCTTTCACATCAGGGAACGATTCAGAATTGGATTGCAGAATCTAGAATCGAGATCGAACAAGCGCGTTTATTGGTCTTAAAGTGTGCGTGGATGATTGATACACATGGAGCAAAGGCTGCGCGTAAAGAGATTGCGTTGATCAAGGTTGCGATTCCTCGTATGGCACAACTTGTTGTTGATCGTGCGATTCAGGTTCATGGTGGTGCTGGCGTAAGTCAGGACACTGTGTTGGCAGCTATGTATGCAGGTATTCGCGCATTGCGCATCGTTGATGGGCCCGATGAGGTTCATATTCGCGATATTGCTCGCATGGAAATCAAACCCTATTTGGCATGAAGGATTTAACTCCGGTCCGTGAAGAGGATCGCTTTGATGTTGCCACAATGCACCAATGGCTTGCACCATTTATTAATCAAGATGCGTTGCCCGAAGTTCAACAGTTTCGCAGCGGTGCATCTAATCTGACGTATTTGTTGCAGTATCCAGGGCGAGATTTAGTGCTTCGTAAACCTCCGGTGGGGACTAAGGCGGCATCTGCCCACGATATGAAGCGCGAATTCTTGATTCAATCACGGCTACAACCGGTCTATCCCCTAGTGCCATCGATGGTTGCTATGTGTGATGATCAATCGGTAATGGGTTCTGATTTTTATGTGATGGAAAGAGTTGTTGGCGATATTTTCCGCCGCGATGTTCCAGAGGGTGTAACGCCGGCTGATGTTTCAGTGATGGCAGATTCTTTGATTAATGGTTTAGTGCAATTACATGCGGTTGATGCATCGATTTTGGATGAGCTCAATAAAGGTCCAGGCTATGTACAACGCCAAGTTGAAGGCTGGTCAAAGCGATATCGCAATGCGTTAACTGATGATGTTCCCAATGGCGAAAAAGTCATGGCCTGGCTAGAAGCAAACCGCCCTGCTGATGTTGCATCCTGTGTGATTCACGGAGATTGGCGCATCGACAATGTAGTTTTCAATTTAGAACAAGCTCGCATTGTTGGTGTTCTAGATTGGGAACTTGCAACAGTTGGAGATCCGCTGATGGATTTGGGGTCATCACTTGCTTACTGGGTTGATCGAGATGATGAGCCAGCTTTTGCTGCTTTGCGCAGACAGCCAAGTCATTTGCCAGGAATGCCAACCCGTGAAGAGTTTGTTCAGCGTTACTTGCAGTTAAGTGGCCGAAGCTGTGCGGACTTTACTTTTTATGAGGTCTTTGGACTGTTTCGTTTAGCGGTAATCATTCAGCAGATTTGGGCCAGATATCGCGCAGGACAAACAACTAATCCAGCCTTTGCTGGCTTTGGTGATGCGTGCAATACCTTGATTAATCGCGCAGAGGGTTTGATTTAACGGTTAGGCAAGAGCTGCGAGTTTTTCAACAACCTGCTTGGCAGATGGATTGGTCATCGCAGTTCCATCAGAGAAAACAAGCGTTGGGACTGTACGGTTTCCGCCGTTTACCTTTTCAACGATTTCGGCGGTACCTGGAACCTCTTCAATATTGATTTCCTCGAAGGTGACACCTTCTTCGGCCAACTGGGACTTTAAGCGTTTGCAGTAGCCACACCAGCTAGTTGAGTACATAACAAAGGACATTTGGTTCACTTTCGGTCGAGGTAACAGAAGTTTAGTGCACACCGACTATTTCTTCAGTTCGGCCAACTTTTCATTTACCGCTGGATAATCACTGTCATCGACAAGGATCTTTTCTAGATCTTTGATCGCCATAGCTTTCTTGCCCATACGGGTGTAGTTCTCGGCGCGTTCAAAGTGGGCACGGTGCTTCATGACTTCGCTGCGGTCTTTCTTGGCTAATGCGCGCTTGAAGCACTCAAGAGCTCCGTCATACATCTCTTTTTCACGGAAAGCGATGCCGCGCAAGATAAGCAGCATCGCGGTGGCATCATCCTCATTTTCAATATCTTCAGTAGTTTCAATCGCTGCGTCGTAATCCTTCATCGTGATTTCAATATCTGCAACTGAAATAGCGGTGTATTGATTTGCGTCGATGGATTCGATAATTGCTAGCGCTTCGGCAAACTTTTCACGGTGTTGAAAAAGCTCGGCATACATAAATGAAAAGGTTTGAATGTTGTAAATCTCTTGAGTAGAGATTCCACGTGAAACAGAGACTTGTGGAGTAATTCCTGCGAAGTACTTTCGGACAATTCGATCATTGAAGTACTGATTGCGGTTTGTCCAGATTGTTTCAGCCCAAGCGTCTATTGTCGTATCAAAGGCCTCGTCTCCTATTGCATGAAGGAAGATGATCAGATCAAGGGCGATCTGAAGTTTTGGATGAGTTGTCTTTAGAACATTCGCTTTTTCAAAAACCTCTTTGGGGGTGTCCTGCGAATCATGTTTGTAGATGTCCATTAGGAACTTATAGAACTCGCGCTCTGCTTTACGAGAAAACAGACCTGGCCTTAAGTGTGCAGGGGTTTCATAAGGAAGCATTACCTCTTGAT
>JBILNA010000096.1:0-3737 GCA_044375255.1 Candidatus Planktophila sp. | reverse complement strand
ATGCGCTCAAAGGTAAAGCGGTCAGTGTTCCAGGTTGGCAATACAAGCTCTTGGTCTTTATTGTGCAAACCGTGCCACGTTCGATTGTTAGAAAAGTTGGCATGAATGTAAGGGTGAAGCAACGAAAGTAACGGTCATACTTATAGGACTCACGGCGGGTTTTCAGCCTTCTTTAAGTGCTTGATCGATAGTATTGCCCCATTACTACGAAAGGCATAAACATGTTCCGCAAGATCGCATCACTTTCTGTAGCGCTCGTGGTCGCCGGTGGCGTCATGATCGCAGTACCTGCAGATGCAGCCGTCAAGATTTCAAATGGCGTCGCATGTAAGAAGTCAGGACAAACTACAAAGACAAGTGGCGGAACCTACCGTTGCGCAAAGAATCCATTAGTTTCCAGTACCAAGTTAACCTGGCTGTCTCTTGATTGCTTAACAGCTGCAAATGATGCGGTTAAAGCCCGGAAAGATTCAACTAAAACTCTGGAAGACTTTAAGGCACAAATTCCAGTGATTGATTTGAGCCTAGCGGAGCAAAGAGCTGTGTTAGCCACTATCCAAACAAAATTGACTGAAGCGAACACCAGATTACCTCTTGCCCAAGCAAAAATTGCCACAGCAAAAACTCCAGCGGATAAAGCAGAATTTGAGAAAGCAGTACGACTGTGGACTGCTGCCTCTCGAGCATACGCAAGCCAGGTACGTCAGATTGAAGGTGCAATCAAGCGTATTGAAAGTGCTCGTTTAGTTGCTATTAACAAGCCAATAGAACTAGCTTCATCAGTTGCTAATGCACGTGAAAACGCAAAGATCATTTGTACTAAGGGCTTCTAGGACACAGAGCTTCTAACTTACCCATTTTAAGAAAAACCCCGCTGCCAATACAGGTAGCGGGGTTTTTGCATCTAAGGGAACCCCTATCCCCTTAGATGCATAGTGTTCCTACTCTAGATACATGCGCATATTGCGTTTTTTGGCTCCGATGTTGTTTGGGGTTGCATTACTTCTGCACCAAAGCTTTCAGGGATTTTGGAGTGACTTGTTTCTCTTCAATGTAATTCCAATTGCTTGCATACTTTCAATTCTTGTTGCGCCTCGAATCAACAACAAATGGGCTAGACCCCTGACCGCCTTAGCAATTGGCAGTTGGAGTTTGGGTTCCATAATGGCAACCGCGAGCTCTTACATGGAAACATCTGCATTCCTGGTAAACATTTCTGATGTGCTGTACTTGCTTTTCTATCCCCTTGCTCTTCTTGGTATGCAGTTTTTGATTTCGATCCAACAAAGACTTACAGTTCTTGAACTAGTGGATGCCTCGATTTTTGGCCTGGGCTTAAGTACTTTAGGTGCTGCTTTTGCGCTGCAGCCATTGCTTCCACATTTTGAGGGTGATTTAGACCAATCCTTTTTAGCTATCTTCTATCCAGTCGCGGACTTAGTCTTATTCTGCTTCATCATCGCAACGGTGGTGATGCAGGGTTTCTCTGGACGCGGTTTGCTTCTTGTAAGTGGAGTTTGCATATATGCCGCTACTGATTTCATTTTCTTATGGCAGAACTTGAATATGGACTACATCTTTGGATCACTAGTCGACTACGGGTGGTTGCTGGCCTTCGTTGTCATCTCTGAGAGTGCGTGGCATTCAGGCACTGATAACTCCGCTAAAAATGGGGTAAGCCCGATCTTAATTACCATCTCGGTTTTCTTAAGTGCAACTTTGCTTGCACTTCTAGCCATCGCACCTGATAAATTCCCACATTTTATCTTGATTCCTGCAATTGGAACGCTAGCACTTGCTTTTATACGGATGAGCATTGCACTACATCAGGCACGCAACATCGGACAAGAAAGGGTTCTTGCTAGAACTGATGAGTTAACTACGCTTCCCAATAGAAGGCGCTTAATCTCTGAAATACAAATTTTTGCTACGCGCACAGGATCACTACTGCTTCTCGATTTGGATGGATTTAAAGCTGTAAACGATAGTTACGGCCATGAAGTTGGAGATAAAGTCTTGCAACAGGTGGCGCAAAGATTTAGCAGAGCGTTACCCAGCAATGCCTTACTTGCACGCTTAGGTGGCGATGAATTTGGAATATTAGTTGACGGCTCAAATGAATCGGTGATGGAGATTGCATTAGCCCTGCGGGGTACGCTCTCTTATCCATTTGTTATCGATGGCCATGAAGTAAGCATCGGCGTCAGTATCGGTATTGCAGACAATGACGGAGCTGATGATTTGTTGCTACGAGCTGATAATGCGATGTACTCGGCTAAGCGCCAGGCATTGGGGGTTTGTCAGCTTTAATCTCCTGTAAGCGAGCTAGAGCTTCGTGGCGTTCGACAGCGTGATCAACGATTCGCTCGGGATATCCCTTGCTGTATCCATCAAGAAACAACCAAGGCTCATGAATCTCAGAAGCTGATAGGTGTGCTAACTCTGGAACATATCTGCGAATGTAATCCCCGTTTTCATCAAAACGACGGCCTTGTTCAATTGGATTGAAGACTCGGTAATAAGGGGAGGCATCGGTTCCGCAGCCTGCGGTCCATTGCCAGCCATGTGCATTTGATGCAACATCGTAATCAACTAAATGATCTGCGAAGAAACGTTCGCCAAGTTGCCACTCTAGGTGTAGGTCTTTGACTAAAAAGGATGCAACAACCATGCGAGTTCGGTTATGCATCCAGCCTTCAACGACCAACTGGCGCATGGCAGCATCTACAAATGGATATCCCGTTTTACCTTCACACCATGCCTGAAACTGCTTGCCGGGTTTGTCATAACGCATCTGGGCAAATTTAGGTGCGTAGTATTCGATATCGGTCATAGGATTGTTGAACAAAACATCGGCGTAAAACTCACGCCAAGCGATCTCTTTTCTAAATGTGTCATGTGCTTTGCTATCGCCAAGATTTTGAAGCAATGTGCGCGGATGGATTTCGCCAAACTTTAGATATGTACTCATTTTTGATGTTCCATCAATAGCTGCAAAGTTTCTGTTTTCGTCGTAAGAATCTAAGCCCTTAATCGTGAACTCTTTGAATCGCTTCAGTGCTGCGCTTTCTCCGGCTTCAATCACAGATACGCCTTCAGGCATGGAGAAATCAGGAAAAGCTCGATACTCGGCGGTTGGTTCTACACATGTAAATTTCTTGGGCGTAACTGCAGGAGCACGCCATCCATGAGCGCACCAAGCCTTGTAGAAAGGTGTGTATACCTTGTACGGCGTTGCATCGGATGGCTTTAGCACTCGGCCCGGTGCAACTGCGTATGGGCTGCCCGTTCTGATCAGAGTGATTCCAGCCGCTTCGACTTTTGCATCACGTGCCGCGCCATATCTTTCATACTCTGCTGATATGTGAACTTGTTCAACGCCATACTTTTTAATCAAAGTTGATAAAACTTCTACTTGATCGCCCTCAATAATGTGGAGCTTATTTCCCAGAGATTCATCGAGTGACCTCAGTGATTGACCCATATAAGCAAGCAACTTTGAACCAGCCTCTTTAATCTGCGCCTTATCTAGAATGAAAAGTGGAATTACTTGATCGGATGATTCAATTGCAGCCAATAAGGCTGGATGATCATTGATTCGAAGGTCGCGACGAAACCAGATAATTGAAGTTTTCGGCGATGACATGGGATGATTAAATCATCATGCAGGAGATTAAGCGCTTCCAAATCCGAGGAGTTCCCGGTGAGGTTGTCCGCACCCGTTTTGATGGCCGAAT
>JBILNA010000008.1:0-14158 GCA_044375255.1 Candidatus Planktophila sp. | reverse complement strand
GATACAGCATTTCCTTTGATTGCAATCATTATTTTTGCGCAGCCTTTACATTCTCTAGAAGCTCTTCCCAAGCTTGTGCAAATTTCTTCACACCATCGATTTCCAACTCTGTCGTGACCTCATCGAGGGAAATACCTATTGAGGCCAGTGCTTTAAGCACTTCAACCGCTTCGGCGTAATGGGCCGAAATAGTGTTTCCACGAACCACGCCATGATCGATCACCGCATCAAGGGTTGATTGCGGCATGGTGTTAACCGTATCGGGAGCAATGAGCTCGATGACATATCGAGTATCCGCGTATGTCGGATCCTTAACACCTGTGGAAGCCCACAATGGACGCTGCTTGTGTGCACCATTTGCTGCAAGAGCGCTCCAACGATCGGATGCAAATTTTTCTTCAAAAAGTTGGTATGCCAAATGAGCATTTGCTATTGCCGCCTTACCTAACATAGCGGTCGCTTCGGGGGAGCCATCCTTCTTGATCAGTGAATCTATGGATGAATCTATTCGGCTAATAAAGAATGAGGCCACAGAATGAACTCTTGAAGGATTTTTACACTGCTCGATGCCCTTCATGTAGGCCTCAACAACCTGTCCATATCGTTTCACTGAAAAGATCAGGGTCACATTTACGCTGATGCCGGCGGAAATCAACGCAGTTATTGCTGGTAAACCTTCAAGAGTTGCGGGAACTTTAATCATCAAATTTGGACGGTCGATAATGGCCCATAGTTCTTTACCGGCTGAAATGGTTCCTTCGGTGTCATGAGCTAAACGGGGATCAACTTCGATGCTGACACGCCCATCAACACCATGTGTTGACTCATAAATTGCGGTAAACAAATCGCATGCTTGTCGCACATCATCGGTAGTAAGTTTCTTTACTACCTCATCAACACTCAACTCCTTCATCAAAGCGATATCGGCTGCGTATTCGGCAGCACCGCTAATCGCTGCGCTAAAGATGCTGGGGTTTGTTGTTACACCCACAACACCACTGGTCTTAATGCGTGCAGGTAATGCATGTGGATCTGTTGATGTGATCTTGGCTCGAGATAAATCATCGAGCCAAATCGAAGTACCGTTGGCTGAAACTTCTTGTACCGACATTAAATCGCCTTCTTTACTTGTGCTACAACATTTTCAACCGAGAAACCAAACTCATTAAACAAACGCTTTGCATCAGCCGAAGCTCCGTAATGTTCAAGCGAGATAGCCACTCCTGAATCACCAATCAGTTCCCGCCAGCCTTGCGCGATTCCTACTTCGATGCTGATCTTTACAACACCAGGGGAGAGCACAGAGTCTTTGTAACTTTGATCTTGCTCTGCAAACCATTCAAGGCATGGAGCACTTACCACTCGAACATTGATTCCTTCAGCAGCTAAGGCGGTCTGAGCATCAATTGCTAAGGACACTTCAGATCCCGTTGCAATCAGAATGGCTTTTGGATTAGGCATATCCTTCAAAACATATGCACCCTTGGCGGTGCCAGATGCGGGTTCACACACAGTGCGATCAAATACCGGCAAGTTCTGGCGTGACAGCAAAATGCCGCAGGCGCGATCTCTCGTGATGATCTTTTTCCATGCCTCTGTCACTTCGTTGGCATCACCCGGACGGATTACATCGAGTCCCGGAATTGCGCGAAGGGCCGCAAAGTGTTCGATCGGTTGATGTGTTGGGCCATCTTCTCCGACACCAATCGAATCATGTGTCCACACAAAGGTTGCTGGTATCTGCATCAATGCAGCAAGTCGAACTGCAGGACGCATGTAGTCGCTAAATACCGCAAAGGTTCCACCAAATGAACGGGTTAATCCGTGTAAGGAAATTCCATTGAGAATAGAGCCCATTGCATGCTCACGGATTCCGAAGTGAATGATTCGACCATATGGGTCTGCGCCTTCGATAGAACTACTTGCTGGCAGGAATGAACCACCACCTTTAATGCTTGTGTTATTTGATCCTGCTAAATCAGCCGATCCTCCCCAGAATTCGGGCAAGACAGCCGCGATTGCATTGATAACTTCACCAGATGCAGCACGCGTTGCTACATCCTTGTCGGGTGCAAAGACAGGAAGTCCTGAATCCCAACCAGCCGGCAGAGATCGCTTTTGTAATCTATCTAGCAGGGTTGCTTTATCTGGATTAGCGCTCTTCCATTGTTCAAATCGTGCGTTCCATTGTGCACGCGCATTAGTTCCACGTTCTTTAACTAAGCGAGCATGAGACAGAACTTCAGCTGGCATTGCAAAGTGTTCATCTGGGTTTAGACCGAGTGCGATCTTGGTTTCTCTAATTTCATCAGCACCCAATGCAGATCCATGTGATGCTGCGGTGCCTTTGGCTTTAGGTGCGGGCCAAGCAATCACTGACTTCATTCGAATCAAAGTTGGCTTTGTGCTTTCTTTCTTCGCAGCTACCATCGCAGCATCTAACGCTGCAACATCTACGCTTCCATCATGTGCAGCAGCGACATCAATGACATGCCAACCATAAGCACGGTAGCGTGCTGACACATCTTCAGTAAAGGCATTATGCGTATCGCCCTCAATTGAAATACGATTGTCATCATAAATAATGTTGAGATTTCCAAGTTCTTGTGTGCCAGCCAAAGATGAAGCCTCTGCACTTACGCCCTCCTGCAAATCTCCATCTGAACATATAACCCAGATGCCATGATCAAATACTGATTGATCTTTAGCAGCAGTTGGATCAAGTAATCCACGCTCATATCTAGCTGCCATCGCCATACCAACTGCCGTTGCAACACCTTGGCCCAATGGTCCAGTAGTCATTTCTACGCCAGCGGTGTGGCCAAACTCTGGGTGCCCAGGAGTTAACGATCCCCATGTTCTAAAGCTTTCTAGATCCTTCATCTCTAAGCCATAACCGCTTAAGTACAGTTGAATGTAAAGAGTTAATGATGAGTGACCGCAGGAAAGAATAAATCGATCTCGTCCGAGCCATTGTGGATCTGATGGATCGTGAATCAAATGACGCTGAAACAACGAGTATGCAACTGGCGCAAGAGACATTGCAGTACCTGGGTGGCCATTACCAACTTTTTGAACGGCATCTGCGGCTAGCGCTCTGGCATATGCAACTGCGCGATCATCAAGTTCGCTCCACCCTGTTACTGCGCTCATTTGCTGTCCATTCTCTTAGTGACCGATAACCAAACTCTCCACGCAGCAATCCACACTAATGTTGAACCAGCCAAATGTAGTCCAACTAAAAGCTCTGGTAGATCGTTAAACCATTGCACATAACCAATGAGACCCTGACACAAGGCGATCACAAGAAAAATCTTCAATCGCTTTTTTGTGTGCTCGGAGACTCCATTAACAACAAACAATCCAAAAGTAATTCCAAACAAAGCAATCACTACATCTGCGTGCAACCATGCCATGGTGCGCAGATCAAAAGGCAATCTCGGTGCAGTTGCATCACCTGCATGCGGACCAGAGCCCGTCACTAAAGTTCCAATAAAGATAACCAAGAAGGAAACAATAATATGAGCGATTGCGATCTTCTTGACTAAAGGCTCAGGCTCTTGTTTCACTAAACCCGCAAACCTTTGCGCACGAAGAGATGTTGCCCCGGCGATTAAAATTATTGACAGTAAGAAGTGTGCGGAAACTGTTGCAGGGTGTAAGCCAGTTAGTACGGTGATACCACCGAGAACACCTTGACCCACGATTCCAAGTACTTGACCTAATGCAAGACCACGCAAATCTTTTCTTCCGCCAGCTAGGACGCTGATCAGAACAAGGATTGCGACGATTACTAGGACAAAGGTCAGCAGTCGATTGCCGAACTCAATCCAAACCTTGACTTGTTCTTCTACTTGGTATGGCTTGGGGGTGTAAGAACCAGGGGTGCATTCGGGCCAGGTGGGACAGCCCAATCCAGAACCGGTCAATCGGACCGCACCGCCAGTAACAACGATGGCCGCCTGTGCGAAGAGTAGAAATCCGCTTGCCGGGGAGAGAAGTCGTGCCGCCCGTGCTCGCAGTGTGCTCATGGGCCTAGCCTATGACTCAGGCGACCCGCACGCTTACGAGTGGCTGATCGTGTCGAATTACGACACAATACTGTTGTGAAATTAACTGGTGGACATGTAGCGGGGGATGACTCGCGCACCCGTGATCTTGTCGCTCGTTCTATTCTTGAAAATGGCCCTTCCACCGCCGCAGTTCTAGGGGAGCGTTTAGGGATAACACCAGCAGGCATTCGACGCCACCTGGATTTACTTGTCGTAGATGGAGTTCTCGAGGCACGCGAGCCTCGTTCCTCATCAATTCGTGGTCGCGGTCGACCTTCAAAGGTTTTCGTCATGTCAGATAAAGGTCGCGAAACCTTTGAGCATTCATATGATGATTTAGCGGTAGCTGCACTCAAATTTATGTCTGCTCAATCTGGCGAACATCTTGTTAGCGCTTTTGCTCAATCTCGCGCAGATGACATTGAGCGAAAGGCAACAATTGCAATCGCTAAGCGCTCACACAAAGTTGATGCGCTCGCAACATTTCTTTCTGACCAAGGTTATGCCGCAAGCGTTACTGAAAAACCAATGGGTCAAGAGCTTTGTCAACACCACTGTCCTATCGCTCACGTTGCTGCCGAGTTTCCGCAGTTGTGCGAAGCTGAAACTGAAGCCTTGTCTAAAGTACTTGGAACACATGTTCAACGTTTAGCAACAATTGCCCATGGTGATGGCGTATGTACAACTTTTATCCCCACAGCACCAAACTCCAAAATCCAAAGTTCACAATCAAACACAAGCAAGGGAAAGGTCCGTGCATGACTACAGCACATCCAGAACTCGACGGTCTCGGCAACTATGAATACGGTTGGTCAGACAAAAGTGCGATTGGTGATAACGCTAAGCGTGGAATTAATGAAGATGTAGTACGTGACATCTCAGCAAAGAAGTCTGAGCCGCAGTGGATGCTCGATCTTCGCCTCAAGGGTCTTGCTTTGTTTGAAAAGAAGCCAATGCCTAATTGGGGATCAGATCTTTCTGGAATTTTCTTCGACACGATCAAATACTTCGTGCGCTCAACCGAGAAGCAGGCAACAACATGGGATGACCTTCCTGATGAGATCAAAAATACTTACGATCGTTTAGGTATTCCAGAAGCTGAAAAGCAACGCCTTGTGTCAGGTGTTGCAGCACAGTACGAGTCAGAGGTTGTTTACCACTCAATCCGTGAGGACCTTGAGGCTCAAGGCGTAATTTTCCTTGATACTGATAGCGCTTTGAAGCAACACCCTGAACTATTCAAGGAGTACTTTGGAACTGTTATTCCAGTTGGAGACAATAAGTTTGCAGCTCTCAATACTTCTGTTTGGTCAGGCGGTTCCTTTATTTACGTTCCTAAGGGCGTACATGTAGATATTCCATTGCAGGCGTACTTCCGAATTAACACTGAAAACATGGGTCAATTCGAACGTACTCTGATCATCGCAGATGAAGATTCATACATTCACTACGTTGAAGGATGTACTGCACCAATCTACAAATCAGATTCACTTCACTCTGCGGTAGTTGAAATCATTGTAAAGAAGGGTGCACGTGTTCGTTACACCACGATTCAGAATTGGTCTAACAATGTGTACAATTTGGTAACAAAGCGTGCAACATGTGCCGAAGGCGCAACTATGGAATGGGTAGATGGAAACATCGGTTCCAAGGTAACTATGAAGTACCCAGCAATTTTCTTGATGGGACCTCATGCAAAGGGTGAAACTTTATCTTTGGCTTTTGCTGGAGAAGGTCAGCACCAGGATTCAGGAGCAAAGATGGTGCACGCAGCTCCTTACACCTCATCATCTGTCATCTCTAAGTCAGTTGCTCGTGGTGGAGGTCGAACTTCATATCGCGGACTTGTACAAGTACAAGAGGGTGCACACCACTCTAAGAGCACAGTTAAGTGCGACGCATTACTAGTAGACACAATCTCACGTTCAGATACATATCCTTATGTTGATATCCGTGAAGATGATGTTTCGATGGGTCACGAAGCAACTGTTTCAAAGGTGAGCGATGATCAATTGTTCTATTTGATGTCTCGTGGTCTCAATGAAGATGAAGCTATGGCCATGATCGTTCGTGGTTTCATTGAACCAATCGCACGTGAACTTCCTATGGAATACGCGCTGGAGCTCAATCGT
This sequence comes from Candidatus Planktophila sp., assembly GCA_044375255.1. Lineage (GTDB taxonomy): Bacteria > Actinomycetota > Actinomycetes > Nanopelagicales > Nanopelagicaceae > Planktophila. The sequence continues at coordinate 7,974 of JBILNA010000008.1, read as the reverse complement.
CTAATTGAACTTCAGATGGAAGGTGCCGTCGGTTAATGTCAGTTCTTACTACTAACTACTTAACTCCCACGGGCCGGGAAGAAGCTTGGCGTTTCACACCGCTCAAGCGTCTGCGCGGACTTCATGATGGGACCGCGGTTCAAGCCGATCGCACAAGCTTGGTCGCTAAATCAGCGTTACCTTCAGGAGTTACATTTACTCGCGAAAACTTGGAGCCGCTAACTGCATCCGATGATGTGATCATCGCACGAGTAAGAGGCGCAGCTGTACCTGTTGCACACCTTGCTATCGCAGCAAATATCGAAATAGCTGAGCCAATTTTCTTGGGTCGATCTGCTGGCGCACTGGATACCGCAGAATTTTCCCGAGTGCGAATAACTCTTGGTACTCATGCAGTAGCCACGGTTATCGTTGAAAATACAACAGATACAGTTTTAGCTGAGGATCTAGAGCTCTACTTAGCTCCAGGCTCAAATCTGAAGTTTGTAACCTTGCAAGAGTTTGAATCTAAATCTGTTTACACCGCACGCCATCATGCTCTGGTTGATAAGGATGCGACATTTAAGTCAATCACTGTCACTGTAGGCGGAGATGTTGTTCGTATTTTGCCAACGGTTGAATTCAAAGCGCCAGGAGCATCGGCTGATCTACTAGGTGTTTACTTTGCAACCGCTGGACAGTTCTTCGAGCACCGAAATCACATTGACCATGCAGTTCCGCATGCTAAGTCCAATGTCAATTACAAGGGCGCTTTGGCAGGAAAAGATGCACACACCGTTTGGATTGGTGATGTTTTGATTCGCGCAGCAGCAGAAGGCACGGATACTTACGAACTCAATCGCAATCTTTTGCTCAGCGATGGTGCGCGTGCTGATTCTGTGCCAAATCTTGAGATCGAGACCGGTGAAATTGTTGGTGCAGGTCACGCTAGTACAACAGGTCGTTTTGATGACGAGCAACTTTTCTATTTGATGTCCCGAGGAATCGCAATGGCAGATGCACGTCGTCTAGTTGTTCGCGGATTCTTCAACGAGATCGTTATGGAAATCGGTAATGAAGAGGTTCAAAACCGAATCATGGACCGCATCGATGCCGAACTTGAAAAGGCGGCCCACAATGGCTGATTTAGCTTTAGATCAATTGGCAGAGGGAAAGCCTGTTCTTCTTGAAAAGGATGGCAAGTCAATCTGTGTTGCTCGTGTAGGAGCTGAGGTTTTTGCAATAGCCGATACATGCAGCCATTCAGATGCATCACTATCTGAAGGCGATGTCACTGGTTTCAAGATCGAATGTTGGTTACATGGCGCCGAATTTGATCTACGTACAGGAGAAGCGCTAACACTTCCTGCAAATATTCCACTAGAAACTTATGCAGTATCAATCGACGGAAACGCCGTCACGGTAAAGATTTAGTAACGAGAGAAGAGAGAAGACGATGAGCACACTAGAAATCCGTAACCTGCAGGTATCGGTTGACACTGATAACGGAACGGTTGAAATCCTAAAGGGTGTAGATCTAACGATTAAATCAGGCGAGACCCACGCCATCATGGGACCAAATGGTTCAGGTAAATCAACTCTTGCTTACTCGATTGCTGGACATCCTAAGTACACAATTACAGGTGGAACCGTCACTCTTGATGGGGCAGATGTTCTGGACATGACCGTTGACGAGCGCGCAAAAGCTGGGCTATTCCTAGCGATGCAGTATCCAGTTGAAGTACCTGGTGTTTCAGTTTCCAACTTCTTGCGTACTGCAGCAACTGCGCTTCGTGGCGAGGCTCCAAAGCTTCGTACATGGGTTGGCGAAGTTAAGGATGCAATGGAAGCTTTGGCCATGGATCCATCTTTTGCGGCACGTAATGTTAACGAAGGTTTCTCAGGTGGAGAGAAGAAGCGTCATGAAATTATGCAGTTAGAACTTCTTAAGCCAAAGATGGCGATTCTTGATGAAACAGATTCAGGTCTAGATGTTGACGCACTTCGAATTGTTTCAGAGGGTGTTAATCGCGCGAAGGCTGCCAACGATTTAGGCGTCATTTTGATAACCCACTACACACGCATCTTGCGTTATATCAAGCCTGATTTCGTACATGTATTTGCTAACGGGCGTATCGTCGAACAAGGTGGACCAGAGCTTGCTGAAAAGCTTGAAGCCAATGGCTACGCAGATTATGCGAGCAAGTAAGGAAAAATGAGTTTTAATGTTGCGAAGGTACGCAAAGATTTTCCGATCTTTGAACGTACTATTCGCGACGGAAAAAAACTTGTCTATCTAGACAGTGGTGCAACCAGTCAAAAGCCCCTGTCGGTAATTGATGCCGAAAGTGATTTCTATAAGCTTCATAATGCGGCCGTTCATCGCGGCGCACATCAGTTAGCCGAAGAAGCAACGGATGCCTACGAAGGTGCCCGCGCTAAGGTTGCGACTTTTTTGGGTGCACAAGAAGAAGAGATCGTTTTCACCAAAAGCGCAACGGAATCTCTCAATCTGATTGCTTATGCCATGGGAAATGCAGAGGCAGGATCTCGCTTCGCTCTGAATTCAAAGCACCGCATTGTGGTGTCCGAAATGGAGCACCACGCAAATTTAATCCCTTGGCAACAACTTGCAGCGCGCACAGGCGCACAACTGTCATGGTTTGAAGTAACACCAGATGGCCGTTTGGATCTGTCCAATATCAACTTGGTGATTACTGAAGACACCAAAGTTGTAGCGCTGACTCATCAGTCCAATGTTTTAGGAACAATCAATCCACTAGAGGCCATTGTTAAGCGCGCCCACGAAGTTGGTGCAGTAGTCGTTCTAGATGCTTGCCAATCAGTTCCGCACATGCCAATTGATGTTAAGACTTTAGGCGTGGACTTCATAACCTTTTCCGGTCATAAAGCGGTAGGCCCAACGGGTATTGGCGTTTTATGGAGTTCTTTGCTTAATGATCTTCCTCCATTTTTGTTCGGTGGCTCAATGATTGAAACCGTCACAATGACATCTGCAACATGGGCACCAGCTCCTCGCAAGTTTGAAGCGGGAGTTCCAAACATGGCTCAAGCTGTGGGTTTAGGTGCAGCGATCGATTACTTGTCTGCGATCGGTATGAGCGAGATTTTTAAGCATGAAGTCGAATTAACGGGATACCTGATTAATGGATTGCTAGAGATACCTGAACTTTTGATAGTCGGTCCCAACAACACTGAAGCGCGCGGAGCTGCAGTGTCTTTTACCGTGGGACAAATTCACCCACATGATTTAGGGCAGTACTTAGATAGCCAAGGTGTTGCGGTACGTACAGGACACCACTGCGCATGGCCATTGACACGAAAGTTGGGTGTCCCGGCAACAACGCGTGCTTCTCTTTATCTTTACAACGATCAATCAGATTGCGATGCTCTATTTTCTGCAATCCTTGGCGCACAGAAATATTTTGCATGATGGAACTAGACAGTCTTTATCAAGAAGTCATTCTTGATCACTACAAACATCCTCTTAATAAAGGGTTGGCCAGCACCTATGGCGCACAGGTACATCACGTCAACCCAAGTTGCGGCGATGAGATCACTTTAAACATGACCGCTAAAGATGGAGTAATAACCGCGATTACTTGGGATGGTGTGGGTTGTTCAATCTCGCAAGCCAGTGTTTCAATCGCGAGTGATCTTTTGGTAAACAAGAGTTTTGACCAGGCTGACTCTATTCTCAATGAATTTACCGAGCTCATGCATAGCAAAGGGACCAAAGAAGGTAATCCTGATGTCCTTGAAGACGCAGTCGCACTGGCAGGGGTTTCAAAGTTTCCGGCCCGTATCAAATGTGCGCTTCTGGGGTGGATGGCCTTTAAGGATGCTGCAGTTAGAATTAACACCACAACAGGGGGAGAGTAACTATGGCAACTAGCGTTGATGACGTAACTGAGGCAATGAAGGATGTCGTTGATCCTGAACTTGGTATCAATGTTGTGGATCTCGGACTGATTTACGATGTCATGGTTGATGAAGCAAATATCGCTATTCTCAACATGACATTAACCTCGGCAGCTTGCCCGCTTCAGGATGTTATTGAAGATCAAACTCGCGCCGCACTTGCAGGCATGACTACAGATGTGAAAATAAATTGGGTGTGGATGCCGCCTTGGGGTCCAGACAAGATTACCGATGATGGAAGAGATCAGCTGCGCGCTCTCGGCTTTACCGTTTAATTATGTCAATGCATGCAGCGTGGATGACCCACCGCTCAATGACCGCAGATCCTTCAGTAAAGGAACAAAAGCTAAAGCCCGGCACAGTAAAACGAATCTTTTCTTTTGCGCGTCCCTACCGAACAAACATCATAATTTATTTGGCAACAGTTGTTGTCGATGCCGCCTTGGTTGTGGCAACACCCTTGTTGTTAAAGCGTTTGATCGATGATGGCGTAATTCCAAAGAATGCTTCCGTGGTCACAAGTTTGGCTTTACTTGTAGGTTTGATTGCAATCGCTGATGCTGCCTTCAATATGTTGGGGCGATATTTTTCTTCAAGAATTGGTGAAGGTCTTATCTATGATCTTCGTTCTTTAGTCTTTTCTCATGTGCAAAAGCAGTCGATCGCTTTCTTTACTCGTACGCAAACTGGCGCATTGATCTCCAGAATTAACTCTGATGTGATCGGTGCCCAGCAAGCATTTACCGCCACCTTGTCAGGTGTTGTTAGTAATGTTGTGAGCCTGTTCCTAGTAACCATCACCATGCTGATTCTTTCTTGGCAAATCACAATCTTTTCCCTTTTCTTGCTGCCAGTATTTCTGATTCCCACTAAATGGGTAGGTCGCAGACTGCAATCTTTAACCCGTGAATCTTTTGGCGTAAACGCTGAAATGTCGAGCACTATGACTGAGCGATTTAATGTTTCTGGAGCGATGCTGGTTGCCCTGTACGGGGAACCGGCTCGTGAACGTGAATACTTTAGAAGCCGAGCCCGCCGAGTAGCCGATATCGGAATCAAAATGGCGATGCTTAATCGTCTGTTTTTTATTGCTCTAACAAGCGTTGCTGCTATAGCGACCGCTTTTGCCTATGGCATAGGTGGACATCTAGCTATTGAAGGTGGCGTCACAGTTGGAACTCTTCTTGCAATTACCGCGCTCCTTGCTCGGCTGTATGGCCCACTGACTGCACTTTCAAATGTCCGCATCGATGTAATGACTTCTTTAGTTTCCTTCGAGCGTGTTTTTGAAGTCCTGGATCTTGAACCCATGGTGAAGAACCGAGAAAATGCAACGGTTTTGGTGACATCAAAGCCACGCATCGAATTCAAGAACGTTGATTTTGCTTATCCAAAGGCTGAAGAAATTTCATTGGCTTCACTTGAATCTGCAGCCAAGGTTGAAACTGTGCAAAGTGGTCAAGTTTTGAAGGATCTTTCTTTTGTTGCTGAACCCGGAACAATGACCGCTTTGGTTGGACCATCGGGTGCTGGAAAAACAACAATTAGTGCTTTGCTGCCTCGTCTTTACGATGTAACAGATGGTGCAATATCAATTGATGGCCATGATATTCGTGATCTCACCTTGGAATCACTTCGAGATTCAATTGGTGTAGTTATGCAGGATGCTCACTTGTTCCACGAAACAATTGCTGAAAACCTTCGCTATGCAAAGCAAGATGCAACCGAAGAAGAAATGATCCAGGCTTGTAAGTCTGCACAGATTTGGAAGCTCATCGATTCCTTACCTAATCGTTTCGAAACAATGGTGGGAGAGCGCGGGCATCGGTTATCTGGTGGAGAGAAACAACGCCTAGCCATCGCACGCCTTCTTCTGAAGTCGCCGTCTGTCGTAATCTTGGATGAAGCTACAGCGCATTTGGATTCAGAAAATGAACAGTTGGTACATGCTGCGCTACAAACTGCTTTACAGGGACGAACAAGTATTGTCATCGCTCACCGCTTAAGTACGGTCAGAGATGCTGATCAAATCTTGGTACTTGAAAAAGGCTCAATCGTGGAACATGGAACGCATGATGAACTTGTGGCTAAGGGTGGCCTTTATTCAGATTTGTATAACCGACAGGATTTAACGGGTGCGTCGAATTAATATTCGCCCGTAGATAATCAATCCGCCAAAAAAGAGCCATTGCAGCGCATAAGCCTTATGTGGTCCGTCGCTTAATGGTGGCAACTGTGCCGGTGCAGTGGGCGTCAGGGAAGGATCAGATCCGCTGAGTAGATCGATATAAAACTTCTCGGTGTCCATTTGTGACTGTGCGTTAAGTTCCGAGACCAAACCTTCACCAGTTCCTGGTAACGCAAAAAAAGATCCTCGTGGCAGGGAACTGTCCAAGCGGAAACGTCCTGTAATACTGACTTCTGTATCAGGAACTTTTGTTACGACAGGTGCGGTTGTAGCAGTGGCACCGGCTTTCACCCACCCACGGTCTATCCAAAACCTTTCACCAGAAACACTTGTGAACAAAGTTAAAACTTCGTATCCGTACTTACCTTCCCAGTAACGGTTACGCAGCAGAATCTGTTGTGTTGAATCAAATCGTCCAGTTGTCGTGATGCTTTGCCATTCATTGTTATCCAAGACCGTATCTCGCGCGGTTAGATCAATGGGGGAGCGTGCTATTCGATCTTCGATGACATTGTTTCGAGCTTGCCTATCGACGCCTCGGGTGTATTGCCAATCAGCGGCGATCAAACATAGAAAAACCAAACCTAGAGCGACAGCGGTCTTAAAAAGTGACCAAGGCTCTTTTGTTTTTATTTCAGAAGACATGAATTAATCGAGCGCTAAAGGCTTGTCTTCTACGATGTCAGATCCTCTAGAAATTGTTTCCCGCCCAGCATTAGCAATAACAACTGCGAAGTAAGGAAGCGTCACCGCTCCAGCCAGAGCGAGCCAGCGATATGGGCTAGGCAAAATGACGGTCAAAATGAAGCAGGCGGTTCGGATCATCATCGATATGAAATAACGCTTCTGGCGGCCAGCTTGATCACGGGTAAGGGCGTTTTGCGCACTCGTGATGTCGAAAATCTTCTTTTCCCTGGCCATGGTCAAAGGGTAGTGCTCCGCCCATGCCCGCGCTCCTTGGGATTAGTCTCAATTTCGCCTTTTCGGCCCCAACGGGTAATCTTGGCCCCAGACCAGTGGCGTAATAACCACTGCAAGAGGAGTTACCGTTCCCACCTTCATCGCCACTAGTGCGGGCTGGTTTGTCGGATAAGAGATGTATTTCTCTTGCCCTTGCGGTTTTCTTTTGCAGCGCTGTTACACCAAAGCGTTAACGAACCGAAGGAGCACAAAGTCAGCACTGAACCACGCATTAATGATCGAATTCGCACACCCCAAATTCGTCTTATCGGTTACACCGGTGAACAGGTAGGAGTTGTCGATATCGATACAGCGTTAAAGATGGCAGATGAAGTTGGTCTCGACCTAGTTGAGATCGCGCCAGAAGCTAATCCACCTGTTTGCAAGATCATGGACTTCGGAAAGTACAAGTACGAAGTTGCACAGAAGGCACGGGAAGCGCGTCAAAACCAGACCCACATCGTGGTGAAGGAAGTGCGTTTGACACCAAAGATCGAAAACCACGATTACGAAACAAAGCGTAGTCAGGTTGAGAAGTTTCTTAAGGGTGGCGACAAGGTAAAGGTGACAATGAAGTTCCGCGGACGCGAACAAACGCGACCTGAGTTGGGATACAAGATGTTGCAACGTCTTGCAGAAGACATTGCAGCGGTTGGTTTTGTTGAGTTCGCTCCTAAGCAAGAGGGACGAAACATGACCATGGTTCTCGGGCCAACAAAGAAAAAGACAGAAGCAGTTGCAGAAGCAAAGGCAGCACGTAAGGCGAAAGCTGACGCAGCTGCAGAGACAACGGATGGAGCTTAAGAAGATGCCAAAGATGAAAACACACAGTGGTGCGAAGAAGACATTCCGCATCACAGGTTCTGGAAAGGTTATGCACGAGCGCGCAGGTAAGCGCCACTTAC
>JBILNA010000095.1:0-3743 GCA_044375255.1 Candidatus Planktophila sp. | reverse complement strand
ATGTGAAGCAATCCATGTGTAGCCAAGATGTAAATCTCGTGTTCAGTTGAATGACCCTGTGTTAATGCTTGGGCTGCTGCTACAACAGGGCTGATAACGATGTCCCCAAGGGTGACCGCTTGCCCTGGTTCTTCGGGCATATCCATTGGAAAGGACAAAACATCGGTAGTTCCTGGCTCATCCATCCACTTAACATGAAGTTCGGTCATGTAATCATCTTCAACAAAGGCGATATTCAAATCACATTCAGGGTTTAGTTCCAAAGCCTTCATGGCGTGTGTCATCAGGGAGGTCATTTCAGCGGTTGGAACTAGCTGGCCTGAAGTGTTAGTAACTTCAATAGTCATTTATTTCCGAATCGGACGCAATGCTTGTCGTTGCTCATCAAACTTGTCATATGCCTTAACGATGTCGCCAATTAGGCGGTGGCGAACAACATCTTCGGCGGTTAGTTCAAGGAAAGCTATGTCGTCAATTTCTTTCAAGATATCTCGAATTACTCGAAGACCTGAATTCTGGCCATTGGGTAAATCAATCTGGGTAACATCTCCTGTAACAACCATCTTTGAACCAAAGCCAAGACGAGTTAAAAACATCTTCATCTGCTCAGGTGTCGTGTTTTGTGCTTCATCTAAAATCACAAAAGCATCGTTTAATGTACGACCACGCATGTAAGCAAGTGGTGCAACTTCGATAACACCTGATTGCATCAGGCGCGGAATTGAATCAATATCGATCATGTCATGCAGCGCATCAAATAATGGACGCAGGTATGGATCGATCTTTTCGCTAAGCGTTCCGGGCAAAAATCCAAGGTGCTCCCCTGCTTCAACTGCAGGACGGGTCAAGATAATTCGGTTGATCTTCTTTGCATTAAGGGCAGCAACGGCCATCGCCATCGCAAGATATGTTTTTCCTGTTCCTGCTGGGCCAATGCCAAAGGTAATTGTGTGATCTTCGATTGCATCAACGTATCGCTTTTGATTTGCAGTCTTTGGTCGAATTGTTCGTCCGCGGTTGCTAACGATATTCAGCGACATAACCTCTGCAGGATGATCAGCAGGTTCGTGTTCAAGCATTTCAATAGCGCGAGTAACTGCGTCAACATTTAAAATATTGCCGCTGCGAATAACCACCATTAGCTCGTTAAACAGGTTTTCTAACTTGGCGCAATCGGTGTGCGGGCCACGCAAAGTGATTTCGTTTCCGCGAACGGTTATGTTCACCGAAGGGAAAGCCGCTTCGATTGTTCGTAGATTTGCATCATGCGGACCAACGACAGCAACCATCGGAATGGCGTTAGGTACGGTGATTAGCGTTCGCTCCATATGCAGATAAATCTATCTTTAACCGGGTGGCCATGCCATCGGACGCCCGCCCAAAAGATGCAGGTGAGCGTGGAAAACCGTTTGGCCAGCGTCTTCGCCGGTGTTAAAGACAGTTCGGTAGCCGTTTAGCCCGCGCTCTTTGGCGATCTGATCTGCCGCCAAGAAAAGGTCGGCGGTGATGGTCGCGCTATTGCGGGCAACCCCTGCAGCATTTTCAGTGTGCAAAGTTGGAATTACCAAAACATGGGTTGGTGCTTGCGGATTTAAGTCGTTGAAAGCGACAACGTTTTCGTTGCGCATGACGATGTCAGCTGGGATTTCACCTTCAATAATCTTGCAGAAAATACAGTTGGGATCTAAGGCCACGCAATTACCATACCTTCAAAAGCGCAGAAACTGCTGAAACCGCTGCGATACCAGCGTGGGCCGAACGCAAGATTGGGCGACCCATCAAAGCAACCTTTGCACCCGCGTCTTGAAAGGCTCCAAGCTCTTCGTCGGTTATTCCGCCTTCGGGGCCAATGATGATTAATAGGTTTTGCACATTGTGTGAAGAAATTTGATCTGACAGTTTCTGATTAGCACTTTCATGGAAAACAATTGCCAAGTCGCTTAACTTAATTGCTTCACAGATCTGCGCAGTTGTTACGATATCTGAAACTTGCGGAATTCTGAAGCGACGAGATTGCTTGCTGGCTTCGCGCGCGGTGATCGCAAATTTATCGGTGCCTTTGCCAATACTGCGGCTAGCTACCCAAGGAACAATTCGATCAACGCCTGATTCAGTTAACAATTCAATTGCCTCTTTTGCCCGATCACCTTTGGGCAATGCCTGCACAACGGTGATTGTTGTAGCCAGCGCTTCTTGATAACCAGATTCGATTACCTGTACCTGCATGGATTTCTTGGAAACTTCAAGCGCTTTTACCTGTGACCAGGCACCGTTGCCATCACTGAGGATGAATTCGGCACCGGCTTGCATGCGCAAAACACGAATTGCGTGGTTGGCATCCTCATTACTAAATTCGTAATGTGCACCTACTGTCGTAGGTAAATCCTCAACAAAGAAGAGTGTGAACATTACTTGTTAAACACTCCCTTGATTTTGCTAAAGATCGACCCGTCTTGGCCCTTGATGTGAGCATCGCTAGATTTTTCACCGCGAATTTCGGCAAACTTGCGCAGCAGTAATTCTTCTTCTTTGCCCAGCTTTGTTGGCGTGTTAACTTCAATGTGCACGATCAGATCGCCACGATCGCCACGACGCAAACGGGTCATGCCCTTACCCTTGATAACAACAGGTGTTCCGCTCTGCGTTCCGGCTTTAATGTTGACATCGACTGGGCCATCAAGTGATTCAACGGTCACTGTCGTGCCAAGGGATGCGGCTACCATGCTGATGTCTAACTGCATATGCAGAGTGTCACCGTCACGTACTAAATACTCATGGCGCTCTTCAACGATTTCTACATAGAGATCGCCAGCAGGTCCCCCGCCAGCACCAACTTCGCCGCGACCAGACATCTGAATTCTGTTTCCAGTTTCAACACCTGCTGGAATCTTTACATCAATTGTTTGACGGCTGCGGACACGACCTTCGCCGGCGCATTCACGACAAGGACTCTTAATCACGCTTCCGTATCCATTGCATGTATTACATGGACGAGATGTCATCACTTGGCCAATAACAGAACGCACTACTTGTTGTGTTTCACCGCGTCCCTTACACACTAAACACATTTCTGGATGATCGCCATCTTGGCAACCTGTGCCAGTGCACTTAGGACAAACAACGGCGGAATCAACTGTGATTTCGCGTTCGGTACCAAAGCAAGCTTCATTGAGATCAACTTGAATACGAATAAGTGAATCTTGCCCTGCACGTGTGCGTGGTCGTGGACCGCGTGATCCGCCGCCACCAAAGAATGCATCCATGATGTCGCTAAAGCCGCCACCAAAGTTTGCTCCGCCAAATCCCCCACCAAAGCCACTGCCACCCATGTCATAGCTCTGACGCTTTTGTGGATCGCTCAAAACATCGTAAGCCTCGGTGACTTCCTTAAACTTTTCTTGAGTATGAGGATCGGGGTTCACATCAGGGTGTAATTCACGTGCAAGTTTGCGGTAAGCCTTTTTAATTTCATCGGCTGTTGCACCCTTTGTAACACCTAGAGTCTCGTAATGATCAGCCACTTATGCACCTTCATTGATGAAACGACCGACATAACGCGCAACTGCATCAACTGCTGCAATCGAACCTGCGTAATCCATACGGGTTGGCCCTAAGACTCCAACTGCACCAATTTGTGCTGACTCCATGCCATAACCAACAGTAACCAGCGAAGTTGCCTGCAAATTAGTCTCGGTCTGTTCGCTACCAATTCGAACATGAACTGTTGGATGAACTTCATTAAG
>JBILNA010000094.1:0-3753 GCA_044375255.1 Candidatus Planktophila sp. | reverse complement strand
ACTCGTTAATGCAGGGATCGCACCTCAAGATTTAGATCGATACATTCAAGCAATTGCCTACTCTGACAAGATTAGCCAGAAGTTAGTTGCTGCCGGTGTTACTGAAGATCAACTTGGCACGGAGATTCAAAAGCTAATTGTTGCTAAGTCGAAAGAGATTGGCGTAACTGTTAATCCTCGCTACGGCAAGTGGGATCCAACAACTGCTGATGTAGTTCCTGCAGATTCTGCCGAATCAGCTGTTACTCCTTCAGATAAATAACAGTTAAGAAAATGCAAGGTTCTCAACTTCAACGACTTGTTGAAGTCATGGATACTTTGCGTTCTCCTGGTGGCTGCCCATGGGATGCAGAACAAAGCCATGAGTCACTCTTAAAGTATTTGCTTGAAGAGTCATACGAATTTGTTGACGCTGTTCAATCTGACAATCGAGTTGATATGCGCGAAGAACTCGGCGATGTTCTGCTTCAGGTTTACTTCCATGCACGCATGGCACAGGAGCATCCAACTGATCCATTTTCAATTGAGGATGTTGCCCAAGGAATTGCAGATAAGTTGATTCGCAGACACCCTCATGTATTTGCCGGTGTCGAAGTTCGCGATTCGCAAGAGGTACTTGAAAATTGGGAAGAGATTAAGAAGAAGGAAAAGGGCCGCACCTCACCCCTAGATGGTGTTGCGATGTCTCAGCCAGCACTTCCTTTGATTGAAAAACTGTTGTATCGCGCTGAAAAATATGGTGTTGAGGTAAAAACACCGGACTCTGTCTCTATTGATGGACCAGCTGATGAAAGCGCTGTGGGGCAAGCCCTTGTGGCCGTTATTGCATGGGCCCATGCCAACGGAATCGATGCAGAGGCAGCGCTTCGCAAGGAGGCCATGCGGATTAGCCAAGAGATCGGGCCCGCATAGCCTGTTAAAGGTTCGCGGTAGACTTCATTTATTGAAGTACGTGCCATTTCAGCGTTGAGGTTGGCAAAAGGTTTAGAACTAAGACCTTTATAACCAGACTTTTAGAATATTAGAGGAGAACGCAATGGCGATTATTGAAGCACTAGGTGCCCGTGAAATTCTTGACTCCCGTGGAAACCCAACGGTTGAAGTTGAAATCCAATTAGAAGATGGAACACAGGCTCGCGCTGCAGTTCCAAGCGGTGCATCAACTGGCGCATTTGAAGCGGCTGAACTTCGTGATGGTGGCAAGCGCTACTTAGGCAAGGGTGTTGAAAAAGCAGTTGCATTTGTTAATGATGAAATCGCTCCAGAGATCATCGGTTTTGATTCACAGGATCAGCGCCTTATCGATGTTGCAATGATCGAACTAGATGGAACAAAGAACAAGTCACGACTTGGTGCAAATGCAATTCTTGGCGCCTCACTTGCTGTTGCAAAGGCATCTGCTGAGTCTTCAGATCTTTCACTGTTCCGCTACTTAGGTGGACCTAATGCACACTTGCTGCCAGTTCCAATGATGAACATTCTTAATGGTGGCGCACACGCAGATACAAATGTTGATATTCAAGAGTTCATGATCGCGCCAATTGGTGCACCAACATTCCGCGAATCAGTTCGCTGGGGAGCCGAGATTTATCACGCACTTAAATCAGTTCTAAAAAAGCGTGGCCTTGCAACATCTGTTGGCGATGAAGGTGGATTTGCTCCAAACCTTGATAGCAACCGTGCTGCACTTGATTTAATTCTCGAAGCAATTGAAGCCGCAGGATTTAAGCCAGGCAAGGAAATTGCACTTGCGATGGATGTTGCTGCAACTGAATTCCATGAGAACGGCAAGTACAAATTTGAAGGTGCAGTAAAGACATCTGATGAAATGATCGCCTATTACACCTCTTTGGTCGATGCCTACCCAATCGTTTCAATCGAAGATCCTTTGAATGAAGAAGACTGGGCTGGCTGGACACAGATGACTAAGGAGCTTGGTTCACGCATCCAGATCGTCGGAGATGACCTATTTGTTACTAACCCAGAGCGTTTAGCTAAGGGAATTGCTGGAAATACTGCCAACGCTCTTCTTGTTAAGGTAAATCAGATTGGAACTCTTACCGAGACAATCGATGCCGTAGAGATGGCACACCGTGCTAACTACCGCAGCATGATGAGCCATCGTTCAGGTGAAACAGAGGACACAACAATCGCTGATTTAGCTGTTGCACTTAACTGTGGACAGATTAAAACTGGTGCCCCTGCACGTACAGAACGTGTTGCTAAGTACAACCAACTTCTTCGTATTGAAGAAGAACTAGCAGAGGGTGGTCGTTACGCGGGTCGTGACGCTTTCCCTCGTTTCAAGGGGTAAGAATTAGCTATGGCACGTCGACAACTACGCTTTCGCCGCCGCCGTACCTCTAATCGTGTTTTAGCGCTGTCAGCAATTTTCTTTATTCTTGCTCTAACGATTGCACCACCGGTTAAGAATTACTTCACGCAACGTGCACAGATCAGCGCCCTGAAGGCACAGCTTTCTGCTGATAACAGTGCATTGCAGAAAGCACGCGAAGAGTTGTTACTGTGGCAAGATCCTGAATACATCAAGTCACAAGCACGCGAGCGTCTTCACTTTGTTTTGCCAGGTGAGCGCCAATACATTGTGACTGATGGTGAAAACAATCCGCAGCAAAGTGGCACCACAAAGATCGCAAGCTCTTTAGCTGATGGACAACCGTGGTACGCACGTTTAATCGCATCAATTAGCGAAACCGGCAATTAATGCGTGAAGTAACTCAAGCAGACCTAGATTGCATTCAAACTCAACTTGGTCGGACTCCAAGAGATGTACATGCGATTGCCTATCGGTGCCCATGCGGCAAACCAGCAGTTGTTGAAACTCCACCTCGCCTAGAAGATGGCACACCATTTCCAACTTTTTACTATGCCACCTGCCCACGATTAACTGCAGTTATTTCTACCCTGGAAACAACTGGGCTTATGGGCGAGATGAATGAGCGCCTAGAAAATGATCCCGAATTAGCGGGTGCCTATCACGCAGCACACGATGATTACATTGCATCGCGTTCAGCTTTGGGTATTGAAGTTCCAGAAGTTGATGATGTTTCTGCAGGGGGAATGCCTACACGGGTTAAGTGCTTGCATTCACTTGTTGCACACTCATTATCGGCCGGCCCCGATGTAAATCCACTGGGTGATGAAGCGTTAGCAAAGCTACCTGAATGGTGGAAGAACAACCCATGCGAGTAGCGGCGATTGATTGCGGAACTAATTCAATTCGTTTGCTGATTGCAGATATTGATGGCAGCAACTTTCGTGAAGTTGTACGCGATATGGAGATTGTCCGTTTAGGACAAGGCGTAGATGAAACCGGCCAATTCCACCCCGATGCAATTGCCAGAACTCTGGCTGCGGTTGATAAGTTCGCTGCAGAGATTGCCAAACGCGGCGTTGAAAAGATTCGCTTTTGTGCAACTAGTGCCACACGCGATGCAACTAACCGTCACCTGTTTGTCGATGGAGTTCGTGAGCGTTTAGGAATCGAATTAGAAGTCATTTCTGGTGAAGAAGAAGCAGCACTTTCATTTGCTGGTGCGATCAAAGATTTAGACCCATCAAATGGACCCTTTCTAGTAGTAGACATTGGTGGTGGATCCACTGAGTTTGTCTTTGGAACTTCCACGGTCGAAGCGGCCCGAAGTGTCAATATTGGTTGTGTACGAATGACTGAAAGACACTTTGCTAATGACCCAGTAACTCCCGAACAAATTGAGTTAGCGCGAACCGATA
>JBILNA010000007.1:0-14424 GCA_044375255.1 Candidatus Planktophila sp. | reverse complement strand
CGGGTGAAGCACAATTTGTTTCAACTCGTACTATCGAAGGTGACATCGGTATTTTGACCGACCACTCTCCGCTCTTTGCAGTACTAGTCGACGGTCAAGTAGTAATTAAGGGAACTGACGGAACCATCACTGAGTTTGGTGTCAGTGGTGGGTTCCTCTCAGTTGCAAACAACCGAGTATCAATTCTTACGGAGTCCGTTAACTAAATAAAAATAAGATTTTCAGTGTAGAAAAGTGTGTAGTTGCCTCTTCATCTTTTCGGAACTGAAAATCTATTTTTATTTACAGAACTATTCGCGGGTGACTTGAGCGCCCAGGCTTTGTAACTGCTCGGCAAAGTTTGGGTATCCGCGATCGACGTGGAAAGCCTGATCTACAGTTGTTTCACCTTCGGCAACTAATGCAGCAAGAATTAGGCCTGCACCAGCTCGGATATCGTGAGCTTCAACGGGGGCGCTAGATAACTCTTCTACGCCCGTAATTGATGCATGATGGCCATCTACGCTTACTTGAGCGCCTAGGCGACTTAGTTCATTGACGAACATGAACCGGGATTCAAAGACATTTTCAGTAACCAAAGAGTGCCCATCGGCGATTGCATTGAGCGCGATAACCATTGGCAATAAGTCGGTAGGAAAACCTGGATAGGGAAGGGTTGCCACATCAATTGCTTGCGGGCGAGTATCCATTTTTACGCGAATTCCATCTGCAGTCGATGTGATGATTGCACCAGCTGACGCTAACTTCTCTAGTGGAAGCTCTAGATGTTCTGGAACTGCGCCATGAATTGTGATGTCACCACGAGTCATGGCGGCCGCAAATGCCCATGTTCCGGTGATGATGCGATCAGTAATTGTTGTGTGATCAGTTGGTGCTAACTTTTCTACACCTGTAATTGTGATGAGTGGGGTTCCCAAACCTTCAATCTTTGCACCCATTGAGATCAAGAAATCACCAAGGTCAACGATGTCCGGTTCGCGTGCAGCGTTATCAATTGTTGTTACACCTTTTGCCAATACCGCAGCCGTCATGATATTTTCTGTTGCACCCACACTTGGGAAATCAAGTTCAACAGGAGCGCCAGTTAAACCATTGGGTGCTTCAGCGATTACATACCCATGTTCAATATGTGCTTTTGCACCTAGTGATTCAAGACCCTTGATGTGAAAATCTAATCCGCGTGAACCAATTGCATCTCCACCAGGCAGGGCCACATCTGCTTGACCAACTCGTGCAACTAATGGGCCAAGGACATTGATCGAAGCACGCATCTTTCGAACGAGATCATAATCAGCACGATGCGCAGGTTCTTGAGGGACTGTGATTGTGACTGTGTCTGTGCCACGGACAACGGTGCAGCCAAGCCTGGTTAATAGGTCGGCCATGATGTCAACATCAGCAATATCTGGAACATTTCTAATTGTTGTTGTGCCGGCGGCCAGCAATGAGGCTGCCATAAGCTTTAAAACTGAGTTCTTGGCACCTGTTACAGAGACTTCTCCACGCAGGGAGGTTCCGCCGACTATGCGGAAGCGATCGTGGGATGCCATAGCGGCAGTCTACTTATAGGGTAGGCACATGGTTAATTTAACGCGCATTTACACAAAGACCGGCGATGATGGAACTACATCTCTTGGAGACATGAGCCGGACCTCAAAAAATGACCCACGTCTTGAAGCGTATGCGACCGTTGATGAGGCAAACTCCAGTATCGGTGTTGTTCTCTCAACTGATGGCTTAACCGAAGATGTTCGAGCGCTGCTAGTTCGAATTCAAAATGATCTCTTTGATGTTGGTGCCGATCTGTGCACCCCGGTTGTTGATTCTCCAGCTTTTGAGCCACTACGAGTTTTAGAGTCTCAGATAACTTATTTGGAAGAACAGATCGATAAGTACAACGCGGATCTTGAATCATTGCGTTCATTTGTTCTTCCATCTGGAACACCAGCTGCAGCTCATTTACATGTTGCGCGCACAGTTTTGCGTCGAGCAGAACGTTGCACTTGGGCGGCTATCCATGCATTCGGCGGGGGAGTCAATCCACTGACAGCTAAGTATTTAAATCGTTGCTCTGATCTCCTCTTTGTACTTGCACGTTATGCCAACAAGGAAATCGGCGACCAGCTGTGGGTACCTGGAGCTAATCGCTAAGAAACAATTGTGTAGGTTGTTCCTGGAACCTTTTCCTGGGGAACATCATTACGGCAAGTAGCTTTGATATTTGAAATCGAATGCTCTAGCTCGATCGGCTCTTGGCTAATTATCAGGATGGTCGCATATTTTTTCGCCGAAGTTTTACCGATCGTAGTTCGAACAGTTCCAAATATCCTTTGAGTTTTATCTTCTTCAGAAGTCCTGCCCTTAAGGTTTGCGGTAACTACCCACCACATACAACCAATCGTTGATGCAACAGTGACTGCTCCACATGAAAACTTCTCGCACACTGGCACGCCATCGATTTTTTCAGCTAACGCGGCGGTGAGTTTTTTATCATTAGAAGCCAATCCGACTAACTCTTTGGGCGTTGGAATCTTGGCGTAGGTGTTTCCATCTTTGCTCTTAATAAACCCTTTAGGTGGCCAAACGGGTGACGGGGAAGGAGTTATCGTCGCCTTCTTTGTCGCTGCGATCGAAGTGGTCTGCACAGAGTGAGCCACCGGCGCTATCAGGGAAAGTGCCAATGCAAGAGCAATTGCCTTCTTAATCGCGATCCCACTTAAATTTACGCACACTAAAGAAAATTCCAATAATCAGCCAAAGCACCAAAACAAGGAAGGTGGTTTGGAGCTCCCAAGACTTTGCAACCTCTTGCGATGCAAATGAGTCAGGAAGAAAAACTGATCGCATACCTTGGGTTAGCCACTTCAGCGGAAAGATTGCGGCAACTTGTTGCATCCAGGTTGGAAGCTGAGTGAATACAAAAAAGACTCCACTAAAGAATTGCAAAATAATGACTATCGGAGACACAACTGCTGATGCACCTCGACCGCTCTTTGGCACAATCGAAAATGCGATTCCAAGCGCGGTCGAGCATGCACTTCCCAGTAAAACCAACCAAGTAAAGGTCAACCATTTGCCCGAATCTGTTGGCAAGTCTAAGCCAAAAAAAGCGATGCCAAATCCAAGAAGCAACAAGATCTGAATGACCATGCTGACAAAAATGAGAATCGCTTTTCCAATAAAGTAGCTCGAAGCTGGCATTGGTGTTCCACGCAAACGCTTAAGCGCACCCACTTCACGTTCCATAGGAATTGTTATCGCTAAAGCTTGAAAACCTGTGTTAACAAGGCCCGAAGCGATCATTCCGGCGACAAAATATTGTGAAAAGGTGACACCAGGTGCAATTGTGTCTTTGAAAACTGAACCAAAAATTGCCAGCAAAATGACTGGAAATAGCAGAGTAAAGACAACAGATTCGCGTTGACGCGCAAACTGTCTAATCTCCAGTCCGCCACGTCGAATGCCTAATTGGAGGGCGCTAGGAATCTTTTTCATGAACGCCTCCGATCATTTCAAGGTAGATATCTTCAAGAGAAGGTCGGGTCACAACTAACTCTGGTATCTCACCACTAAAGGCTGCAGATAGAGCGGCGATAACAGCGGTTGGATTTTCTGTTTTTTCAGATTTCAGTTGCGCTCCGTCGCGCCAATGAACAGTGGCTTGTGAAGTTGCTCTTCCACCTAATTCGGCTGGGGTAGAAATCTCGGCGATCACGCCCTTATTGATAATCGCAACACGATCTGCAAGTGCTTCGGCTTCATCTAAATAGTGCGTTGTCAGCACAATTGTTGCTCCATCACCTCGCAAACTTTTAATGAGTGACCAAAAGGCACGGCGAGCTTCAGGGTCAAAACCTGTCGTTGGCTCATCTAAGAAAATTAGTTCAGGGTTACCAATGATTCCTAGCGCAACATCAAGACGTCTGCGTTGCCCACCAGAAAGATTACGAATTAGTGCAGCTCTCTTGTCTTGCAATCCAACAGAATCAATCACCTCTTCAACATCTCGCGGATTTGAGTAATAGCCACTAAAGTGATTGATAGTTTCAAAGACAGTTAAATCGCCAGCATCGGATGAAGTTTGTAACACGATACCGATTCGGTTGCGCCATTCGCGAGATTGATGTCCACCAGTATTTGGATCAAAACCCAAGACTGAAACTGTTCCCAAATCTCGTGTTCTGAAACCTTCGAGGATTTCTACCGTGGTTGTTTTGCCCGCACCGTTAGGACCTAAAATCGAAAAAATCTCCCCTTGTTCGATATTCAGGTCGATGCCACGCACGGCATGGACATCGCCGTAACTTTTGGTGAGACCTTTCACTTCGATGAGACTCATATGGTTACTTTACTATGAGAAAATACACCTGTGAGCCCGCGTAGAAATTATCCAAAGAAGCGTCAGAAAGCTGAAGAGCCGCGTGAAATTAACATCGCCTCTACAGGTGAGACCATCGAAGAACATAGCGATGGCATTTACATTGTTCGACGATTAACCGGTTCTGGATCTACAAAACCATATCGTTGCCCGGGATGCGATCAGATGATTCCTTTAGCAACACCACATATTGTTGCTTGGAAAGATTATGACGAAGATGGTCGTCGTCATTGGCACACAGCTTGTTGGACAAAGAAAGACAAGCGCCGTCCAAATACCGAGCGAACAAGAAATGCTCCACGCTTCTAACCCACTAGTAGTGTCGAGCTAACCTAAACGGCCCTTCAACAATCGTGATGCTCTAACAATCAATCGATCAGTCCCGCTAGTTCGCTTAAAACTCAGAATCCTGAGCGGAAGATTAATTCGAGTTCTGACAACGGTACGCGCATAAGTGTATTCCAATAAACCTTCAGGCCCGTGGATACGTCCATACCCGCTGTCCTTGACTCCTCCAAATGGCACCGATGAAATCGCTGCAAAAGAAAAAGTTGAATTAATCGCCACCATTCCGCAGTGCAATTGTGAAGCGATCTTTTTGCCCTGACGCTTTGACCAGATGTTGGCACCTAATCCGTATCTAGAATCATTCGCAAGCTCTATTGCTTGCTTCATGGATGTCACGCGATTGATAATAATAATTGGCCCAAAAGTCTCTTCACGAATCGCCGTCGAATTTTCGGGCACATCAACCAGAATAACTGGTTGCACAAAAGGGTCCTGAATAGATTTCAGACCACCGTAGGCAAACTTTCCACCATCTTTAATTGCGGCTTTAACATGAGAAGTAATGACACCAATCTGTGATGGCATGGTTGAAGCGCCGTAGTTTCCCTCGCCTGGCGAGCCAGCCTTTAGCGTTGAAGCTAATGCGATTGCTTTCTCAATAAAGATATCTGCAACTTTTTCATCAACATAGACACGTTCTGCACCAATACAGGATTGACCAGCATTTGCCATGGCAGACCAGATGGTTGCATCTACTGCGCGTTCAATGTTGGCATCAGCTGCAACGATGACAGGATCTTTTCCACCGCATTCCAAAACTACTGGTGTCATCTGAGTCGCACAGGCTGCTGCAACTAACTTTGCAGTCCTAGTAGAACCTGTAAAAGAAAGCTTGTTAATTGCGGATGTGCACAGAGCATTTCCGGTTTCGCCTAATCCTGTGATTGTTGTAAATACGCCAGAAAATGGAGCGATCGAGTTAAAGCTCTCATGCATCCACACTCCAACACCTGGGGTGTATTCACTTGGCTTGAAAACAACGGTGTTTCCAGCTGCTAAGGCATAAGCGATAGATCCCATCGGAGTAAAGATCGGGTAATTCCATGGTCCGATTACTCCCACAACACCAAGAGGTGAGCGCTCAACTGTTGCTGACATGTTGGCCATTAAGGCACCTGGCGCACGATGTGAAGTACGCATTATCTCTTCAGCATGACGTGCGGCCCAACCAATGTGATTCACGGTATTTGAAACCTCTAATCGAGAATCACTGAGCGGCTTGCCAGTTTCTAATGAAATCAACTGTGCAATCTGCTCAACGTTGTTGATGATATGCGTGCTCCAGTTGAGCAACACTTTCTTACGACCACTAAACCCTAATTTGACCCACTCATCTGATGCTGTGCGTGCCTGCTCAACTGTGTGTGCTACTTCTTTTGCAGTAAAGATCGGATACCGACCCACGACCTGGCCATCAGAAGGGTTTAATGAAGTAAAGGTTTTTGCCATGTCGTAAAGCCTAGCCGTGTATCGGTAGGATTTACAGTATGAGCCAGACGGTACGTCCGAGCAGTGTTTTCGATGCGAAGCGAACCCCATTTCATGTCTTAACTGAAGATGGAATTGATTTGATTGGCGAAGTTGCTTCACCTTTGGGCACCTCAAAGGGTGCAATTTTATGCTTGCATCCATTGCCAATCGCCGGCGGAATGATGGATAGCCACATATACAAAAAAGCCGCTAACCGACTTCCTGCAATGGCCGGCATCACCGTTGTTCGTTTCAATACACGAGGTACGACAAGTGAAGCAGGAAGCAGCACGGGTCAATTTGATAACGGGGTATCAGAGCGTTTTGATGTGGAGGCAATGCTGCGCTACTGCTTTGATACCTTGAAGTTAGAAAATGTCTGGGTAACTGGCTGGTCTTTTGGAACCGACTTGGCTTTGCAACATGCGAAAGAGCCACGACATAAAGGTTTGATTTTGCTCAGCCCGCCACTTCGCACAACTACAGATGCCCAACTTGAATACTGGAATACCGATCCTCGACCAATTACCGCACTTGTTCCAGAGTTAGACGACTATCTGAAGCCAGCCGAAGCTCGCGCAAGATTTGCAATTGTTCCGAAGTTAAAAGTTATTGCAGTCGATGAGGCTAAGCATTTGTGGGTTGGAGAGCCTGCAGTTCACCGCGTTTTGTCCGAGATTACTTCGATCGTTAACGGTGTTCCAACAACACTTCCGCTGGAGTTTTAAGCCTTATTTGCTCTTGGGATTACTACTTCATCCAGAATAAGAATGATTGAAGCCGCTACCGGAACTGCAAGTAGTCCACCCACTAGACCAAGCAAGGATGAACCAATAAGCGCAGCAATAATTGTTACCGCACCAGGAACGGACAATGTTCGCTTCATGATGCGGGGTGTTACCACGTAGTTTTCAATTTGCACATAGACGACATAAGCAACGAAAGCGACAATACCGATCACTAGTGATTGGGATAGTGCGATCAAAGTAAAGATTCCAGCTCCAATGAAGTGTCCAATTAATGGAATAAGGGCGGCAACTAAAATGAACATGCCGATGGCGATTGGAGATGGAAGGCCCAGAATCGTCGAAAGAATAGTGACAAACACCGCCGCCATAGCAGCGATCAGAATCTGGCTTCCAACAAAAGAACCCATGCGGGCGATGATTGCATTGGTAAGCAAGCCAACTCGGTCACGACGGCTAGCAGGTACCAGCGATAGGCCAAGGTTTACTGCCTGAGGTAGAGAAGTGATGAAGTACAGAGTCAGAACTAAAATAGTTAACGCAGTAAAAAATCCAGATAGAACTGATTTTCCAACGCCGATAACTCCACCAAATGTAGAGATCAGCAAAGTTCCATCTGAAGTTACGGATTTCAATCTTTCTTGCAAGGTATCAATCAGGCCATATTGAGTATTAAGTTGATTGATAGTTTCATTCTTCATCAAATCTTGAAGCAGCTGAGGTCCAGATTCAATCAGATTAGTACCTTGACTGATTACTGGTGGGATAACCACCAGTGAGAAAAAAATGACAAAGAGAATCACAGAAGAGAAAATGACGGTGACCGCGGCATTGCGTGACAAGTTGCGCTTACGCAAAGCTTCGACGGCAGGATTTAAGCCCGTAGCCAAAAACAGAGCGATCAAAATTAGTACGAAAATCTGGCTCACGCTTGCTAAAGCGCGCATCAATACAATCGCGGTAAGTGCTCCAAGAGTTGCTATAAAACCAAAGTAAAAGGGATGAGATCGATTTATTGGCGCACCCAGAGTCCCATAATCGGCAGCTACCTTTTCTGCCTTTGGTGCTCTAGTTGCTGCCTTCTTAATGCGCGTTGATATAGCCATGAGTACATTCTAAAGTGAATAGATCACACTTATAGAGACCGTGGTGTTCATGTTCCTGACACATTTGTGCGCGAGAATACCGACCATGGCGTTGCGAATAACGGGCTTGGGCGAGGAGATCGCTGCTGTTACTGGCCTACCTTGGCACTTGCCCCTTGAGCAGTGGCCTGAAGATCCAGCATTAGCGGAAAAGCGCGGTATTTCCCGACATGTCGTGCGCTTAGTGAGGGCTAGTAATGATCCGGATGCAGAAGTCTATGCGGTCAAAGAAACGGTTTCCGAGTTCGCAAATCGAGAGTACAAAATTCTGCGAGAGCTATCGCACCTAAATGCGCCGTGCGTCGAACAGGTGGCGGTAGTTGAAGGCCGAGTCGATGCACATGGCGAAGAACTCCCTTGCGCAATCGTTACTCGATTCTTGCCGTATTCGTTGCCATATCGCGTGCTGCTATCTGGTGCGGTAACCGCCCAAGAGATTACAACGATGGCAAGTGCCCTAGCGCTACTTCTGGTGCGTTTACATTTACTAGGTTTTTGGTGGGGAGATTGTTCTTTATCAAACACCTTGTTCCGTCGTGATGCCGAAGGCTTTGCTGCATATCTAGTTGATGCAGAAACTGGAGAGTTCCAAAAGACCTTAAGTGATGGTCAACGCGAACATGATCTAGAGATTGTGCATTTCAATGTTGCTGCAGAACTTGAAGATTTAGCTCTTTCTGGTGTGCTGTATCCAGGCATGGAACCAGTACGCGCATCCGATGCGGTCATTCGCCGTTATAGAAGAATTTGGGCGGCGTTAAAGGAAAGACAGCTGTTGGATCCAAAAGATCGACATGCTGTGGAAAGAGCAATGCGTCAGCTTCACGATCTCGGCTTTGCAGTGGAAGAAGTAGCAATAACCATTGATGGTGATACTCAGATGATTTCTTTTCAGCCAAAACTTGTTGCTGCTGGATATCACAGCCAACGGTTGCGCGAAGTTGTTGGACTTAATGCTGAAGAGTTACAAGCAAAACGACTTCTCGCCTCTTTTGATCGATATAACGCACGAGAAAACAAAGTTGGATTACCAATTAATGAGATGGCTAAAAAATGGATCTTAGAAGTTTTCGAGCCAGTAATCAGTAGAGTGCCAGATGACATGAGGGGTCGGGTGGAACGTGCGCAGATGTTCCACGAAATCCTTGAAAATCGCTGGTATTTAAGTGAAAAAGCAGGTTATGACGTTGGGTTAGAGGAGGCAACAGATAATTACTGTGCTGAAATCTTGCCAATGCGCCGAGACTCGGGCGTAGACATAGTTGTTCAATAGATAGGATTACACCATGAGCTTGCCACCCAACTTCGGTCAAGCCTTTGATTTAAGTTCACTTACTAAGCCAAAGGTGGATCCAACAATTCCTTTGCCAGGAATCGAAATTTCAGTTGATAATCTCAGTGGTGAAATTCTGCCTTTGTCCCTAGTGCGTCCTGTGATTGTATTGATGTGGTCACCACGATCTGCAGAATCTATTGAAATGATCAAGGTATTAGGAAAATTAGAAGTTGATTACAAACAAGCTTTTGCTTTAGCGCGTGTTGATATTGAAGCTCATCCTCAAGTAGCACAAGCATTTCAAACTAAAGCTGTTCCTTATGCAGTTGCGATCATTGCCGAACAAATGGTTCCATTATTTGAACAGTCATACCCTGAAGCACAGGTTCGAATGGTGCTGGATAAAGTTTTAACTCTTGCTTCAGAACAAGGAATTGGCGAAGCACCAATTGATCAGATGGAAGCTGAAGAAATCCAAGCATTAGAAGCACTCGAAGCTGGCAATTATGTTGCGGCAGAAGCAGCTTATAAAAAGTGGTTGTCCCGTAAACCTTCAGAAAGCCTTGCTAAATTGGGTTTAGCTCAAACACAGTTGTTAATGCGCACAGTAGGTTTAGAGCTAGAAGCAGTTATTTCAGAATCAACCAAGAATCCCAGTGATATAGCCTTGCAGTTAAAGGCAGCTGATGTTGAAATGGTAAACGGAGGAGTAGAAGCGGCATTTACGCGGCTCATACATGCCGTGCGAGCGACCTCTGCAGATGATCGTGCCAAGGTCAAAGATCACTTACTTAACCTCTTTGCCCTTGTAGACCCAAGTGACCCACGATTGGTGGCGGCTCGAAAAGAGCTTGCCAGTGCTTTGTTTTGATGAAATCGCTAACAGTTGATCGGGAGATAAACCTTCTTAAGGCTTTATTTTTCCTTTTCGGAATTCAGATCATGTCTTGGGTCCCGCGATTTCCTGAAGTTAAGGCCAACCTACAACTTTCAAATGGTCAGTTTGGTTCACTACTGAGTCTTGGTTCAGTAGGAAACCTGATCGCCTTGTTAATTGTTGGCCATCTGGTGCACAAATTTGGCGCTCGGCAAATAATGCAATTAGCGGCATTAACTATGGCTATGAGTTTGATTTTCTTAACACATGCCACATCTAGCCTTCTGTTCTTTGTTTTTATAGTCTTGCAAGGGGCTTCAATTTCAGCTTTCCACATCAGTATTAACTCGCAAGGCTTTCATTTTCAAGATAGAACAAAACGTCAGGTAGTTACTTTGCTCAGTGGTTTCTGGAGCAGTGGAGCCTTGATTACCTCTATCCTCGCCGGATTAATGGTGGATCGAGTTGAACTGGGCACATACACGAATTTCCTATCTACCATTTGTTTAATTGCTATGTTGTACATAATTCGTGAACTTTCACCGAATCTTGTCAATGCAGATACAAATCCAGAATCAGACCATAAGGCCCGAGATATGTTTAAGGGTTTCAAGATTGATGGTTTAGTGTCGGGTGGTTTGTTGTGTGCCATTATGTTGGAGTTTGCGATTGGCGACTGGGCAGCAATTTTTGTTAAAGAGGAGATGGGAATTCAGGGGGGCATAAACACCTTGCCTTACATTCTTTTTACCGTTGCAATGATTGCTGGACGCCTGAACCTACACAAACTGCTAGTTCGCTATCCGATTCATGAGCTTGTGGTTAAAGGCTCTCTCATTTCAGGATTGGCATTCATTGTTGGGATTCTTGGTGTAACTCTTACGGGAAATTCAAACAAGAGTTTAGTTATCGTAATCCTTTCAATTAGTTTCACAATCGCAGGCCTTGGATCCTCATTCTTGGGACCATCGGTTATGAATGCGGCAAATACACGCTCTAAATTCCCCTCTAGTGTGGTTATTGGGCAGATAGGCGTTATCAATATTTCACTGGTTTTTGTGGTCCGATGGGTTATTGCGTGGACCGCTCAAGCAACTTCACTAACCCTGGCATTGCTCATTCCGGCGGTAATGTTGCTAACAGTTCCTTACTTTGCGAAGATTTTTAAGAGCGTTTAAACCACACAGTTGCTAGCGGTGGTATTCGGACAGATGCAATTTGAGATGCGCCAACAATTACCTGCTCATTATTCACACCACTTCCACCAAAGCTAACATCATCGGTATTTAGAACTTCACTCCAGATACCTGCATTTGGAAAAGGCAGTTGGTAATTCTCGTGGGGGACAGGTGAAAAGTTGGTCACACTTACTAGCGCTGATGCGTATTCATCCCAACGGGCAAAGGCAATAACATTCGCTGCTCCATCATTACCAACTAACCAGGTGAAGCCTTCTGGGTTTGTATCTTTTTCCCACAGAGCAGGCGTTGATTTATAGATCGTATTTAGCTCAGCAACAGTCTTTTGAACTCCTTGATGTTCTGCATACTCTGTTAAGTGCCATTGCAAACCGGCACTCTCATTCCATTCATCATTTTGTGCGAATTCGCTACCCATAAACAGTAATTTCTTACCTGGGTGAGCCCACATGAATCCATATAGAGCACGCAGAGTTGCAAGCTTTTGCCAACGGTCACCAGGGAATTTATTAACGAGCTGGCCCTTGCCATGGACAACCTCATCATGTGAAAGAGGCAGCATGAAGTTTTCACTCCACGCATACAAAATTGAGAATGTAATTTCATTGTGGTGGTAAACGCGATGAATTGGCTCATGCGATAAATACTGCAAAGTGTCATGCATCCAGCCCATGTTCCATTTGAAACCAAACCCAAGACCACCACCGTTTGTATCTGCAGTAACGCCAGACCAAGCCGTTGATTCTTCGGCGATCATCATGATGCCGGGGTGGGTTTTATAAGCTGTCGATGTTGCTTCTTGAAGCAGTTGAACCGCTTCAAGGTTTTCACGACCACCATTTACATTAGGTAACCACTGGCCTTCTTCACGTGAATAATCTAAATAAAGCATTGATGCGACTGCATCAACCCGTAAACCGTCAATGTGGAACTCTGTTAGCCAATACAATGCACTAGCTACTAGGAAATTTCTTACTTCATTTCGCCCAAAGTTAAAGATTAGCGTTCCCCAATCGGGATGTTCACCTAAGCGGGGATCTGCATGCTCGTACAAAGCTGTGCCATCAAACTTTGCAAGTGCCCATTCATCTTTTGGAAAGTGAGCAGGTACCCAATCCAAAATGACTCCGATACCTGCGTTATGTAGCGCATCAACCAAGAACTTAAATTCATCAGGTGATCCAAAACGAGAAGTTGGAGCAAAGAACGATGTTACTTGGTAACCCCATGAAGGTCCGTATGGGTGCTCAGTAACTGGCAGGAACTCAACATGAGTAAATCCCTGTTGTTGGATGTACTCAACTAAATCGACCGCGAGCTCTTTATAACTTAAGCCAATTTTCCAAGAACCAAGGTGAACTTCATATACTGACACCGCTGAGCGCCACGATTGAAATTGTGAACGTTTTTGTATCCATACTTGGTCATTCCATTGGTAAGTGGACTCTTCGACAACAGATGCAGTTAAAGGTGGTATCTCTGTGGCCCGTGCCATCGGATCTGCATGATCAACCCAACGAGCATCTATTCCACAGACAGCAAACTTGTATTTAGTGCCCACACCAATGTCTGCAACAAAGATCTCCCAAATTCCAGATGATCCAATGCGATGCATTTGATGTGAATTGCGATCCCAAAAATTGTGATCGCCTATCAGAGAGACTGCTTGAGCATTAGGAGCCCAGACCGAAAAAGCAGTGCCTAGTAATGCTCCAGATTCATCACGTTTGACCTGGGCACCAAGGGCTTTCCAGAGCTGCTCATGGCGGCCTTCTGCAATTAGGTACAGATCCAATTCACCTAAAGAAGAATGTGGATTCAGATATGAAACAGGTTGATGACTTTGAACACCTTGGCCCTTGAAGTACTTCGAGAAAAGGCCCACTTTAGATCTTTACCGAAACAATGTGGGCAACTTTTCCGACTGGTCGCGTTGGGTTAAGAGAAACATAGGTGTGCGGACTCCAGATCATGGGCGCACCATCCAATAAATCTTTGACCTCAAATTCGTTACTTGAAAGACCCAGTGCATCCATATTCCAGTGAACAGTTGTTCCCTGAGCAAAACTTGGATCCAAATTAACAACTACAAGAATCAAATCTTTACCATCACGCTTTGAGTACGCAACAATTGCATCAGAATCTGTCTCGTGAAAAGTTAAGTTGCGAAGGCGTTGGAGAGCTGGATGAGCTTTACGGATTGTATTGAGTTGAGTAATAAATGGAGCAAGAGTTAAACCCTTCTTGCCAGCACCTTCCCAATCACGAACCTTGATCTCATACTTTTCAGAGTCCAAGTATTCTTCGCCACCTTCTTTAAAGGCGCGATGCTCATAAAGTTCATACCCTGCATACATGCCCCAAGAAGGGGTTAGAGTTGAAGCAAGAACGGCTCGCAAAGCAAACATCGCTGGATTTCCGCTTTGCAAGTGAAAAGGATTGATATCGGGTGTATTGACCCAAAAGTTTGGTCTAAAGAATGCACTTGTTCCTTGCGCTACTTCGCGGCCGTAATCGACTAGTTCGCCCTTACTAGTTCGCCAGGTGAAGTATGTGTATGACTGGTGAAATCCGGCTTTGCCAAGTGCATGCATCATGGCAGGGCGCGTAAAAGCTTCAGCCAAGAAAACTACCTCTGGGCTTTCTTTACGCACAATTGCAAGTACGTCCTGCCAGAAATGAACTGGTTTTGTGTGGGGATTATCGACACGGAAGATCTTCACGCCCTTTGAAACCCACAAGCGAATGATTCGAAGAACCTCATTACGGATTCCTTCGTAATCATCATCAAAGTTGATGGGGTAGATGTCTTGGTATTTCTTAGGAGGATTCTCTGCGTAGGCAATCGTTCCATCTGCGCGTTTGTTAAACCATTCTGGATTGCTCTTGACCCATGGATGATCAGGTGAAGTTTGCAGAGCTAAATCCATGGCAATTTCTAAACCCTGCTTACCTGCAGCTTTAACGAACTCCTCAAAATCCTTC
>JBILNA010000092.1:0-3843 GCA_044375255.1 Candidatus Planktophila sp. | reverse complement strand
AACTGTTCCATCTTCTGCTACTCGACCAAATGCTGAAGGATCTCCGATTAACGCACTTGCAGCGCTAGCCTGTGGTGGGAAATTCATATCTGTCATGAGATTGATCCTTTCAGCGCGTTACCTTGTGCAAGGCTCGCTATGTGTAGGTGCGATGCTTAGAAGATTTGGGTCCGCTAAGCGTGGGTCGAGTGTGGATTGGTAGGGCAAAAGGTACCCTGTCTCATGGTGTGAGCGTCAATCGCGCCGAATTTGAGCGTGAATGAGGGGGTGATGAGTTTGCTGATTGACTCATTTGCCGCCCCTATGTTTGCCACGAACTGTTGGGTTTTGGCTACCGAACCCGGAAGTGAATGCATCGTCATTGACCCAGGGATGCCAGATGTCAGCACTTCATTAGAGGAAATTCTTCAGCGTCATAACTTAAAGCCGGTTGCAGTTATTGCAACTCATGGACATCTAGATCACACATTTTCTATTCAGCCAATTGCTGATGGTTATGGAATACCGACTTACATTCACAGCGAGGATCGTTCATATTTATCCGCACCCGAAAAATTACTGAGCGCAGAATTTGCGGCCATGGTTGCAGAAATGAATTTTCTCGAGCCGTTGCAGGTGCGGGAACTACGAAACGGTGAAGTAATCGACCTAGTAGGACTTTCCTTTCGTGCCATACATGCTCCAGGCCATACGCGTGGCTCATTAATGTTTGAAGTTTCAGATCAAGTATTAGTCAGCGGGGATGTTCTCTTTGCTGGTTCGATAGGACGAACAGATTTGCCAACAGGTTCGGCTAAGGAGATGGAGGAGACATTGCGCAAAAAAGTTGTTCCGCTCTCTGATCATCTTGAGGTCCTGCCAGGCCACGGCCCTAAAACTTCGATGGCGCACGAGAAGAAGACGAATCCATACCTCAAGAGTCTGGTGGGAAGATACTGATGGCTCAGCAAAAGATTTCGGCACCTAAGGGCGTTAGCGAATACACACCACCTCGTTCTAGTTCTTTTGAGTTTGTTCGAGAGTCATTGATTGCACCTGCACGTAGCGCGGGCTATCAATTAATTGAGCTTCCGGTTTTCGAAGATACAGATTTGTTTAAGCGCGGAGTTGGTGAATCAACCGATGTTGTTTCTAAAGAGATGTACACATTTGAAGATCGTGGAGGACGTTCAATCACCCTGCGTCCTGAAGGAACTGCAGGTGTAATGCGCTCTGTCATCGAACATGGTTTGGATCGGGGACAGCTACCGGTAAAAGTTTGGTACTCAGGTCAATTTTTCCGAGCAGAGCGTCCGCAAGCTGGCCGTTATCGCCAGTTCTATCAAGTAGGAATAGAAGCGATTGGTTTAGATGATCCAGCAATTGATGCAGAGGTAATTGCAATTGCAGATGCTGGATTTAAAGCCCTTGGTTTAAAACAGTATCGCCTGGAAATCACATCACTGGGTGATGCCGAATCTCGAGCGGCGCACAGGGTCGATTTACTGAAGTTCATTGCAACACTTGATTTGGATGAGGCAACGGCAGAAAGAGCTGCGATTAATCCACTGCGTCTTTTTGATGACAAACGTGATGAAATGAAGAAAGCTATGTCTGATGCTCCCTTGCTCATCAATTATTTGAACGATTCATCACGGGCACATTTTGAACAAGTAATTTCTTATTTGGACGCCTTACACATTACATACACCCTGAATCCACGAATGGTTCGGGGTTTGGATTACTACACAGGGACGACTTTCGAGTTCGTTCATGAATTACTTGGCGCGCAATCTGGAATCGGTGGCGGCGGTCGCTATGACGGACTTATGGAGCAATTGGGCGGCCAATCTCTGTCAGGGATCGGATTTGGTTTAGGTGTTGACCGCGCCTTGTTAGCTGCAGAAGCCGAGGGAGTCATTGGACCCGATGCTTTCGTTTCTGATTTGTTTATAATTCCATTAGGTGAAAGTGCAAAATTGCGAGCACTTACGATTGCAGCAGACCTGCGCACTCAAGGAAAGAGAGTGGAAATCGCCTTTGGAAACCGCGCTCTCAAAGGTGCGATGAAAGGTGCCGATAAGAGTGGGGCAATGCACGTCATTGTCCTTGGTGAATCCGAGATCTCAAGCGGAACGGTTGAGTTGAAAGAGATGAAATCTGGTTCTGAAACCTCGGTTAAGATTGACTCATTGTACGAAGCTCTCGAAAAGTAGAATTAGGAAACAAAATGTTGCGTTCACATGAAGCTGGGTCATTGCGTAAATCCAACGCAGGACAGAATGTCACTTTGGCTGGTTGGGTTTCACGCCGCCGAGATCATGGCGGAGTAGCTTTCATTGATTTACGCGATGCATCAGGTTCGGTTCAGGTAGTTATTCGCGACGAAAAAGTTGCAGGATCACTTCGTGCTGAATGGTGCCTACTGATTACTGGTGAAGTTGTAGCCCGTCCAGCAGGAAATGAAAATACAAATATTCCGACCGGTGAAATCGAAGTTATGGGTGACACAGTGGTGGTTCTTTCAGAGGCCGCACCACTTCCATTTCCTGTCGACAGCGGAGATGACACCGACATCAATGAAGAAGTTCGCTTGCGCTACCGATATTTAGATTTACGACGTGAAAAACCCGCACAGAATTTGCGACTGCGATCGAAGGTCACATCAACGATTCGCCGTGTCATGGAGGATGAAAAGTTTCTTGAGATAGAAACTCCGTACTTAACTCGTTCTACTCCAGAGGGTGCACGAGATTTCCTTGTGCCAGTACGACTTCAACCTGGCTCTTGGTATGCACTTCCGCAATCACCTCAGTTGTTTAAGCAGTTATTGATGGTGGCCGGTATGGAGAAGTATTACCAGATTGCACGTTGTTTCCGGGATGAAGACTTCCGCGCAGATCGTCAGCCAGAGTTCACGCAATTAGATATTGAAATGTCATTTATTGATCAAGAGGATATTTTGGCAGTTGCTGAAAAGATCGTTTCACGAGTATGGAAAGAAGCGGTTGATTACGACATTCCTCTACCGTTGAAACGAATGACATATGCAGATGCGATGTCCAACTATGGATCAGATAAACCTGATCTTCGTTTCGAGAACAAACTCATCGATCTCACCTCGTTTTTCGCCCAGACTCCGTTCCGCGTATTCCAAGCACCTTATGTTGGTGCAGTTGTTATGCCTGGGGGAGCATCATCTGCTCGTCGCGAGCTAGATGCTTGGCAGGACTGGGCGAAGGCCCGCGGTGCAAAGGGGCTTGCATACATTCTTGTAAATGAGGATGGAACCCTCGGTGGTCCGGTTTCTAAGAATATTTCTGAGCAAGAAACTGCGGGAATAGTTGCAGCATCTGGAGCAAAAATTGGAGATGCAATTTTCTTCGCCGCAGGCGAAAGATCTGCATCGCTGAATCTTTTGGGCGCAGTTCGTTTAGAGATTGGCAAGCGTTGCAACCTAATTCCCGATGGACAATGGGAATTTTTGTGGGTTGTAGATGCACCTATGTTTGAACCTACAGACAATGGTGGTTGGACCGCGGTTCATCACCCCTTTACGGGACCCAAACCAGAATTTGCTGCAACATTCAAATCAGATCCTGCATCTGCTTTGGCATATGCCTATGACATTGTTCTCAATGGAACTGAATTGGGTGGCGGATCAATTCGTATTCATGATCGCGAGATTCAGAAGGATGTTTTCTCTGTCATCGGACTAAGCGATGAAGAAGCAGCTAGCAAATTTGGATTCTTGCTAGAGGCCTTTAATTATGGACCGCCTCCACATGGTGGAATTGCATTAGGGCTAGATCGCGTGTGCGCATTGCTAACCGGTTCAGATTCGATTAGAGAAGTAATTGCCTT
>JBILNA010000091.1:0-3899 GCA_044375255.1 Candidatus Planktophila sp. | reverse complement strand
TTGCGCCAATTATCCCAACTTCCAGAATTTAAGCACATCACTTCAAACAGCACCGCGGTCACTACGTATCATTCTTATGCCGGTAAGTTGCTCAGCGAACATGCAATCCGTTATGGAATCGATGCTGATGCCGAACCATTAGGTGAGGCTGCTATTTGGCAGATTGCATCGGATGTCGTGCGTAATTGGCCTGATGATTCATATCGCAATGACAGCTCGGTTAGAACTGTCATAAAGGATTTATTGGGACTTTCTAAATTCATGTTAGAACATCAAGTTAAAGCATCAGATATCGAAACAATCGGCAATCAAATGCTTGAAAAATTGGAATTACTTGGCGGTAGTACCAACGAGGATACTCGTGCAGTCGCTCGCGCGATGCGCCAACGCAACGCCCTTTTACCAATGGTTCAAGCATTTATGGAGCGTCGAAAGGCGGCAGGTGAATTATCATTTGATGATCAGATGTCACTGGCGGCAGACATTGCCCAAAACTTTGACGACATCGGCACCTTAGAACGCGGTAAGTACAGAATTGTTCTACTTGATGAGTATCAAGACACTTCACAATCACAGGTGCGAATGTTGTCGGCTTTGTATGGCAATTTAGTGAGCGAAACCGGCCACCCAGTAATGGCTGTGGGAGACCCATCACAGGCTATTTATACCTGGCGCGGAGCATCCGCGGGCACGATGGCCTCATTCCATAAGTACTTTCCAAAGGCCGAAGGGCAAACTGGAACCGAACAATTTTCTCTTCCAACAACTTTCCGTAACGACAAAATTATCTTGGCGGCTGCAAACACCATAAGTGCAGAGATTAAAGCTGCAGGCGGTCAGCAAGTTGTCGAACTAGAAGCACGTGATAACGCAGGCGATGGCGAACTTGCATACGGAATCTATGAAACCGTTGCCACCGAATCTCAAGCAATCGCCGAATACTTTAAAGCATTATGGAATCCGGAAAGTAACAAATCTTTTGCAGTTTTAGTGCGAAAGCGCACCCAGATTACATCCATAGAAACCGCTTTGCGTGAACAAGGTTTGCCAGTAGAAGTTATTGGTATTGGTGGTTTGATTCACATTCCTGAGGTTGCAGATGTTGTGACATTAATGAAGATCATTACTAACCCCGATGCTGGCTCATCGCTGATGCGTCACTTAACTGGACCGCGAATTAATTTAGGTCCACGAGATATTGCTGCACTCGGTGCATTTAGCCTTGAACGAGCTAAAGCGATGCATACAGACTCCAAGAGCTTTATCAAAAAGATTGCAGCAGGCAACCCTGATCAATTAGAAGCCGACGATCAATTTGCTGGGTCAATCATTGATGCCCTAGATGAAATTACATCTGCAAAGAAGAGCGGATTCAGCGATCTTGGTTATCAGCGCTTAGTTACCTTTGCCCAAGAGCTTCGTCGTTTGCGTTCACGCGCTGGTGGGCAGATAACTGATTTGGTTACCGAGATCGAAAACTACTTAACTCTGGAATCTGAAATCACTTTGCGCGAAGGTACTCAGACCGGTCGCCGTCATTTAGATCGTTTCTTAGATGAAGCATCTAAATTTGAACGCACCGGCGGATCAGTTTCTGCCTTCTTGGATTGGCTCGATGTTGCATCTGATGAAGAGGGTGGGCTAAAGGTCGGAGCCCCTGAAGTCCGGACGGATGTGGTCCAAATCCTTACAGTTCACATGGCAAAGGGCGCTGAATGGGATGTTGTCGCTGTCCCTGGATTATCTGAAGGAACTTTCCCAGGTGTAAATCGCTCTGACCCAGACAACTGGTTGAAGAATGAGAAGCATGTGCCATTTGCTTTGCGTGGGGATGCACATGAGCTTCCATACTTTTCATTAGATGGAATCACCAAGAACAGTGATGCGGCAAAAGCGATTAAGATCTTTGCGAGCCAATGTGTGGATCAAATCAAGATGCGTGAAGAAATGCGCCTTGCCTATGTTGCTGTTACACGAGCCCGCACACATTTAATCTGCACAGCATCATGGTGGCGCGATGGTGCTAACTCAGTTTCTCCATCAAACATCTTTACCCTTATTGCAGGTGCAGCTAGTGCCCATGGTGGTCGCTTGATTTCAGATGTAGCAGCCCCAGATGATGATGCCGAAAATCCAAACCTTGAAAATCCATTGACCGCTGAGTGGCCTCGAGATTACTTGGGGGATAAGCGTGCTCAATTTGATGCCGCGATGGAATTAGTTAACTCATCGTCAGTCCATCCATTGATTGATTCACAAGATCCTGAAGTTAATTCTTGGATCATGGATGCCCACAGTTTGATTACTGAACAACGCAATCGAGCTTCAGATGTTCTACAAGTAGCGTTGCCGACTCGTCTTTCAACTTCAACCTTGGTGGCTTTGCATGAAAATCCGCAAGAGCTTGCCCTAAATATTCGTCGTCCAATGCCTAGGGGACAAGATCAGTATTCGCGTCGCGGAACTGCTTTTCACTTGTGGGTTGAACGCCAATTTACCGATGCAGCCACATTATTTGGTGATGAATACTTGGATTACCTAGATCCTCTTGATGATGATTCAAAGCTAGAAGAGCTAAAAGAGGCGTGGCTAAAGAGTGAATTCGCTAACCGCACACCTGCCCGAGTTGAAGTTCCCTTTGAAACCACGATTGCTGGAGTGCTAATTCGTGGCCGAATCGATGCCATATATGCCGACGGAGATGGCTTCCAGGTGGTGGATTGGAAAACTGGTTCTAAGAAGTTAGGGGAGTCTGCTCAAGTTCAGTTAGCTATGTATCGCTTGGCATGGGCCAAGTTATCTGGCTGCGATATTTCCAAGATCTCTGCCGCTTTTCATTATGTTCCAACAGGTGTCACAGACAAGCCTTCAGATTTGTTGGATGAATCCGCCTTGATCGCGCTGATAACTTCCGTGGAGTTACCACCACAATAAATACTCGGTTGATAGTAAATACTCATTTAGGTAGTGAATACTCAGCCAACTAGTTGTGCAAAGAGCAATTGATTGCAGCTACTTCGCGTTAACCATAATCTGCAAAGGTAAGTGATCACTCATTCCTTCATGAGCGCAAGTAATTTGTTCAACCTCATCTGGTGTCAGTTTTTTCGACAACATGAAATCAATTTCCACCTTTGGTTGCCAGCTCGGAAAAGTCTTACCCGTCGTTAGGACATTCCACTTTCGCCCAGCCACAATTTTTCTTGATGGAATATTGAAATCTCCCATTAGCAATGTCTTTTCAGGAGCAATACCCAATGTGCCTGCCCATCGCTTGATTTGCTTCAACTGCCTGTAATTAAAGAATGGAACAAATGAAAGATGGGTGTTGATAATCAACCAACCGTTTTCCAGAATTACACCCAGAGCACTGCGTGGATGATCGCGAACATAAAAACGCTTCAACTTGCCATCAACCGGAAACATCATGAAAACACCGATGGGTGCTCCCTTTAGGTCTAATCGATGCCACGATTTAACAGGCAGCAATGAAACCATTCCAATTCCGTAGCCAGCTTCACCTTCTGAACTTTTGTTTGTCACAATCTTTAAATCGTTATTATTTGGTTTGCGCCATTTTTCATCTGGATTTCCAAACAATGAAGGTGCAAAAGCCCAATCAGTAGCCTTCATTACAGTTGCAATGTTGCCCACCTGGTTGTGATTGCCCGAACGCTCTAGAAAGTAATCAACTTCCTGGACCCCAATAACATCGCTTTTTAGCTTGAGGATTTGAGCCTCTAAAACCGCCGCAGCATCAACCTTTGGATCGGGTGGAATAGCCATTCCGTGAAGCAAATTCCATGAGGTTACGCGCATTGGCTAAGGCTAGTAGCGTTCACCCCTATGAGCGCGCCAAACCCTGATTCCACCCCGGCTTCGCTCTCGCCTATCAATCG
>JBILNA010000006.1:0-14934 GCA_044375255.1 Candidatus Planktophila sp. | reverse complement strand
ATAAAAGCTTTAAGTATCTAGCTCAAAGTTGTTGTCAATAAACCAACTTGAGATTCAGTTTCACTATCTCCACCATGATGTCCAACCATGGCACCTTCTTTATCGTCCCGATCGGCATCAACAAGAATCAGACCACCGCGAGCTATAGCAATAACTTCTCCCATGCGATCAACAGAATCAGGGCTCAATGCTGCACCGAAAAGATTGCTTGAAATCGCTTGTTCTCGGGTAAGTACAAAGGCTTTGTCTTGCAAATACTGTTGCCAAATACCAGCTGCATCAACACGTGCCTGAACTGAATCTTCCGTCAAATAAATGTGTCGCGCACGGGGTTCTCCCGCGACAACGCTGACACCCGTTAGTAAAGGATTGTCTTGCCCGATAATGATTTTTTCTTCAACATTGATCATTCCGTGATCTGAAGTAACCCAGATGCGTGTTCCTTTCGGAACCTCCTTCATTAACTGCGAAACCATCTGATCGATTGCTGAAAGTGCAGCGATCCATTTATCGCTACCAACTCCATCTGAATGACCGGCAGCATCTAAGTCATTGACATACAAGTAAACAAATGATGGAGTCTTTTGAAGTGCTTGCTTAGTTTCACTTACTAAATCTGCAACAACATTGGCACCTTTGTATTCTGCGCCACGAAAGACTGCACGAGTAAAGCCTGAGTTTTCATAACGCTTTGCAGCTACATGTGTGACGTTGATTCCAATTTTTGTTGCACGCTGAAAAAGCGTTTCTACAGGTTGCCAAATTTCTGGGTCTACACGTTCATCCCATTTCAGGGCATTTAACAATCGCCCACCACTTCGCGGAACTTGAACTGTGTAACCCAACATTCCGTGCACTCCTGGCAGTTCCCCAGTTGTTAATGTTGCCAGTGAAGTAGCAGTCGTTGAAGGAAAAGCGGTTTGAATTTTTCCAAAATTAATCATGCGGCTCATGGTTGGCATAACTTCGGCATATGTAGACAAGGTGTCAAAACCGAATCCATCAATAAGAAATAACAGTTCGCGTCCCATCGGCGATTGACCCATAGCCAAGTGATCGACGGCACTGTCCAACCCAAGGGAAGAAAAGATCGAAGGAGTTATCTGGGACAAATGCACGTGCTTATCTTCCCACGAGAGTGCACTAGAGTTTGGCTATGGAAAATGCGATCAAGCTATCGGCTGAAGTTTCCTCTGCCATTAAGGCCGGAAAGCCGATTGTTGCTTTGGAATCTACGATTATTAGCCATGGATTGCCGCGCCCATCCAATCTAGAAGTTGCTCTTGAATGTGAGCGAATCGTTCGTGACGCAGGAGCGATTCCAGCCACTATCGCGCTTCTTGACGGAAAAATTTTGGTTGGCTTGGAACGTTCTGAACTAGACGCAATTGCCAATCGTGAGGATATTTCTAAAGCATCAATTCGCGATTTAGCAATAATCGTTGCTTCAGGCAAGAGCGCTGCTACAACAGTTGCAGCAACGGCGCACATTGCCGCAATGGCCGGCATCCATGTCTTTGCAACAGGTGGTCTTGGTGGCGTGCACCGAGGTGCAAATGAATCTTTTGATGAATCAGCTGATTTAACCGCCTTAGCAAATGTTGATATGACCATGATTTGCGCAGGAGTGAAATCAATTTTAGATGTGCCGGCAACACTGGAGCGCCTGGAAACTTTGGCGATCAGCCTGGTTGGATACAAAACCAACGCCTTTCCTGGTTTCTACTTAACTGATTCTGGCTACACCCTTGAACACCGAGTTGATTCGCCAGCCGAAATCGCCGCAATCATCAAGGCGCGTGCAGCCGTAGGAACATTAAGCAAAGCACTTGTTGTTGCAAACCCAGTTGTGAAAGAGATGAACAAGTCCAGACACGATGAGATTTTGCAATCAGGACTAGAAAAGGCTGCACGGCAAGGTGTGGTTGGCAAAAATGTGACCCCATTCTTGTTGGAGCATTTTCATACAACATCACACGGTGAATCTCTAGCGATCAACACAGAAATTATCAAAGCGAACTGCCTATTAGGCGCGCAGATTGCAGTGGCACTTCAGTGAAAAAGATTCTATGTATTGGCGATTTAGCGCTGGATGTAATTTCACAGCTTAAAGAGCCCATCAATTACGGCAATGACACGGCAAGCAAAATCTCAAGCCACCCCGGTGGTCAGGCTGCAAATGTTGCTACATGGATTACCCGCACCAATTCCAAGGCACATTTAGTAGCGCGCACAGGTAATGATCCCGTTGGTTTTGCCCTTATTTCAGATCTAGATAAGTACGGTGTAGAACACCTTAATTTAATGCACAGCGGACGCCCAACTGGTGTTGTTGTAATTCTGGTTGATGCCAATGGTGAGCGAACAATGTTTCCTGACAATGGTGCAAACGCTGACTTAGAAGCATCTGATCTGCCATCACTTGATGATATTGATGGTGTGTACCTATCAGGGTATGCACTACTAGATTTCCGTAGCCGTGATGCGGTGCTTGCGATGATTAAGAAAATCAAGGCAAGTGGTAAACCAATTTATTTTGATCCAACTACGACTGGTGCCATGAAGATTGTTAGTCGAGATGAAGTTCTTTCCTGGGTTGCATTGATGGATGGAATTCTGCTCAACAGCGAAGAGGCCTTGTACCTTGGTGATGCAACTGATGTCGAAACCGCAGAAGAAAATCTTTCACAAATCACACCACTAGTTGTCATTAAACTTGGGTCCAAGGGCGCGATGGCAATCAATGGTTCTGAAAAGGCCAAGGTTTCTGCAGTGACAACCAATGTTGTTGACACTACAGGTGCGGGAGACTCATTTGCTGCTGGATTTATTCCGAAGTGGCTGGAAACGAGTGATCTGACTCAAGCTCTTTCTGCAGGTGCAGCATTAGC
Organism: Candidatus Planktophila sp.; assembly: GCA_044375255.1. Classification (GTDB taxonomy): domain Bacteria; phylum Actinomycetota; class Actinomycetes; order Nanopelagicales; family Nanopelagicaceae; genus Planktophila. Next base: position 12,043 of record JBILNA010000006.1, on the reverse strand, counting down.
AGCAAAGTGTGTTTCATCAGTTGGGGCGCGCCCTCCCCTAAATTAAGGCTGACTCTTGGCAGAATGCCCCAATGGCAACTGCGAAGACTCCCGCGAAATCTGCGACCAAAGGTAAGAAACCTGCTGGACCAAAGCCCGGTGAATATCCAGGAAAGATCGTCGACATCGATGTTTCCAAAGAGGTTTCAGAATCTTTTCTTGAGTACGCATATTCCGTAATTTATTCACGCGCACTTCCTGATGCGCGCGATGGTTTAAAACCAGTTCACCGCCGCATTCTTCATCAGATGGCAGATATGGGTCTTCGCCCAGAACGTGGACATGTAAAGAGTGCTCGAGTTGTTGGTGAAGTAATGGGTAAATTGCACCCACACGGTGATGGCGCAATTTATGATGCTTTAGTTCGCATGGCGCAAAGTTTTTCAATGGGATTGCCGTTAATTGATGGACACGGAAACTTCGGTTCTCTAGATGCAGGCCCTGCAGCGATGCGTTATACCGAAGCTCGTTTAGCCCCAGCTGCAATGTCTATGGTTGCCGAAGCTGATGAAGACACAGTTGATTTTGGTCCAAACTATGACGGCGCCCTTTCTGAACCGATTGTTTTGCCAGCGGCTTATCCAAACCTGCTTGTTAATGGTGGTTCAGGAATTGCTGTGGGTATGGCAACCAACATGGCTCCTCATAACTTGAGCGAAGTAATCGCTGCGACAAAGTTTCTGATTGAAAATCCAACGGCAACGGTTAAGCAGCTGATGAAGTTTGTGCCAGGACCAGATTTTCCAACTGGTGGAGAAATCGTTGGACTAGATGGAGTTCGCGAAGCGTACGCAACCGGTAAGGGCTCATTTAAAGTTCGCGCAACTGTTGAGATTGAAAAAGTTACCTCTCGCAAGATGGGTATCGTCATCAAAGAACTTCCGTACACAATCGGACCTGAAAAGGTTGTCGAACGTATTGCAGCCCTTGTGAAGACCAAGAAGATTCAGGGAATCAGCGACATCATCGATCTTTCTGATGGCCAGACCGGCACAAATGTTGTTATTGAAATTAAGAATGGTTTTGAGCCTGAAGAGGTTCTTGAAAAGCTATATGCGTTGACTCCTATGGAAGATGCCTTTGCGATAAATGCCGTTGCCTTGGTTAAGGGACGTCCGCAAACTCTTGGTCTCAAGGAATTACTGAAGGTATTCATCGATCACCGAATAGAAGTTGTTCGTCGTCGCTCTGAGTTCCGCAAAGCAAAAGCAGAAGCCCGACTAGGTCTAGTTGATGGTTTGCTCAAGGCAATCATTGATATCGACAAGGTCATCAAGATTATTCGCGGTAGCGATGATGCTGCTGCAGCTAAAGATAAGTTGATCAAAGACTTTAAGTTAAATGATGAGCAAGCAACATATATCTTGGATATGCCACTTCGTCGTTTGACTAAGATGAGCAAGATCGAACTAGAAACCGAGCAAAAAGAACTCAAGACCACAATTGCAGCACTGACTAAGTTGCTCAAGAGTGAAGAAGCAATCAAGGCTCAAGTTTCTGATGAATTAACTGCCGTTGGAAAGTCATATGCAGTACCTCGTCGTACTCGAATTGGTGCTGCCTAAACCCAGCCGATAGACTTGGGTGTGATTTCAACCCAAGCGCTCGAATTACGTGCAGGTGCTCGCCTTCTTGTTAAAGGCGTGACTGTTCGTATCAACAGCGGTGACCGCATTGGTTTTGTTGGTCGAAATGGTGCTGGTAAATCAACCCTTGCAAAAGTTTTAGCTGGTGAAACTATGCCGGCAGGTGGCGCGGTAAATCGCACTGGAAAAATTGGTTACCTTCCGCAGGACCCTCGCACTGGTGATGAACCAGGAACAGTGATTGATCGAATTCTTTCCGCTCGTGATCTAGATCAGATCGCTTCTCGCATGAGATCTGTTGAAGAAGAAATGGCAACAGCCCAAGGTGAAGCGTTAGAAAAAGCGATGGATCGCTACACCCGCGTTGAAGCTGAATTTTCTGCAGCCGGTGGTTATGCAGCAACGGCTGAGGCAGAAGCGATTGCAACATCTCTTGGCGTAGCAGAAGCGGTCTTTGCCAACGAACTATCAACACTTTCTGGTGGTCAACGCCGTCGTATTGAATTAGCTCGCATTCTTTTTAGTGGTGCTGAAACCCTTTTGCTGGATGAGCCGACTAACCACTTGGATGCGGATTCCATTATGTGGCTGCGCGAATTTTTATCTAAGTATTCAGGTGGTTTGGTGATCATCTCTCACGATGTGAACTTGATTGAAACCGTTGTGAACAAAGTTTTCTACTTAGATGCTAACCGTAACTGCATCGATGTCTACAACCTTGGTTGGAAGGCTTACCTATTGCAGCGCGAACAAGATGAGCACCGCCGCAAGAAAGAGCGTGCTAACGCTGAAAAGCGTGCAGAGATTTTGCAGAAGCAAGGCGAAAAGATGCGTGCCAAGGCATCTAAAGCAACAGCCGCACAAGGTATGTTGCGCCGTGCTGAGAAACTTCGAAGCGGTTTGGATGATGTTCGAGTCGCCGACAAGGTTGCAAAGCTGCGCTTTCCTACCCCTGCCCCATGTGGCAAGACTCCACTGTCAGGTGAAGAGCTTTCAAAGAATTATGGTTCCCTTGAAATCTTTACCGATGTTTCTTGTGTGATTGATAAGGGTTCACGTGTTGTAATTCTTGGACTTAACGGAGCTGGAAAAACAACTTTGCTTCGTATTTTGGCTGGCGAACTTGAATCAGATACTGGAAAAGTTGAACATGGTCACGGTCTAAAGATCGGCTACTACGCCCAGGAACATGAATCACTTGATTTCGAACGCACCATCTTAGAAAACATGATGTCTGCTACTCCAGATATTCGTGAACCCGAAGCTCGCAACACTTTGGGCTCTTTCTTATTCGTTGGCGATGATGTTCATAAGCCAGTAAAGGTGTTATCTGGCGGTGAAAGAACTCGTTTAGCTTTAGCAGTACTTGTTGTATCGGCAGCAAATGTTTTGCTACTTGATGAGCCAACTAACAACTTAGATCCAGCATCTCGCGCCGAAATTCTTGGCGCTTTGGCTGAATATCAAGGTTCAGTAATCATGGTTTCTCACGATGAAGGCGCGGTACAAGCGCTAAAGCCAGAACGTGTCATCTTGTTGCCAGATGGCGATGAGGATTTGTGGAAAGAGGAGTACTTCGACTTAGTTGCTATTGACTAACTCTGGATTGACTAAGCGTCGATGTGATCGCGGTCGATTTCCGCGTTAGCAATGAATTCTTTGCGTGGTGCAACATCGCTACCCATTAACAGCTCAAACATTGCCTCTGAAGCTGCTGCATCTGAGACGGTGATGCGACGAAGCGTACGAGCATCTGGATCCATTGTTGTTTCACGGAGCTGGTCTGCATCCATTTCGCCCAGGCCTTTGTAACGCTGAATTGGTTCCTTCCAGCGTTTTCCATTCTTCTTGAGATCTGCGGTGACCTTCTTCATCTCATCATCACTGTATGTGTAGATGTACTCGCCCTTCTTGCCTCCCCCGCCCATAACTTCGATGCGGTGCAAAGGTGGAATCGCAGCAAATACGCGGCCTGAATCAATCAGTGGGCGCATGTAGCGATACATCAGGGTTAACAACAAACAACGAATATGGGCGCCGTCAACATCAGCATCTGACATCAAAATAATGCGGCCATAGCGTGCTTCATCTAATTCAAAGGACTTTCCAGAACCCGCACCGATTACCTGAATAATCGAGCCGCACTCTTTATCTTCTAGCATCTGTGAAAGTGATGCCTTCTGAACGTTAAGGATTTTTCCACGAATCGGCAAGATTGCTTGGAACTCGCTATTGCGAGCTGCCTTTGTTGTTCCAAGTGCCGAATCACCTTCTACGATGAACAATTCAGTACGTGTTACATCCTCTGAGCGGCAATCTGAGAGCTTTGTAGGAAGCGATGAGGATTCCAATGCGTTCTTGCGACGCTGCAGATCTTTGTGGGCACGTGCACTGATGCGTGTACGCGATGCAGCTGCAATCTTTTCCAGAACAAGGCGACCATTAGCTTTATCAATTCGCTTTGAAGTATTGAAATACTCTTTCATCTTGTCCGCAACAACTGCAGAAACTATTCGAGTTGCAGCGGCAGTTCCCAAAACTTCCTTCGTCTGGCCTTCAAACTGAGGTTCAGACATACGAACTGTTACAACCGCCGTTAATCCTTCGAGCACATCATCTTTGATGACATCAGCCTCTTTGTTCGCCAAAGTCTTTGTTGATCGCAAAGCCTCATTAACAACCTTGACCAACGCGCGTTCAAAACCTAGAACGTGGGTTCCACCCTTAGGGGTAGCAATAATGTTTACAAATGAGCGCTGGGTGGTCTCAAAACCATTACCCCACTTCATTGCGATATCAACTTCCATGTCGCGTTCTACTTCAGTTGAAACCATATGTCCCTTGTCATCAAGAACAGGAACGGTTTCTTGGTAATGCCCAGTGCCGTAGATACGAATAACATCGCCAACAGCCTCATCTGGCTGCAGGTAATTACAGTACTCAGTAATTCCGCTCTTGTGGAAAAAAGTCTCTGATGTCTTTGTTTTGGTGCGATTGTCATTAACAATCAGCGTCAATCCTGGAACCAAGTAAGAAGTCTGACGCGCACGAGCGTAAATATCTTCAAGATCTAGTTCAGCTTCCTTAAGGAAAATCTGTCGATCACTCCACCACTTAATGCGTGTTCCGGTGATCTTTGAAGAGATCTTTCCGATTACGCGAAGACCCGACTTTGGTTCAAATGGTGCCTTAGGTCCATCACCATCAAAGATTCCTGCAGTTCCGCGTTGGAATGACATCCAGTAAATCTTTCCATCGCGATCAACTTCAACATCTAAACGAGATGCAAGCGCGTTTACAACAGATGCACCCACACCATGTAGACCGCCTGATGCTGCGTAGGATCCGCCGCCGAACTTTCCACCTGCGTGCAGTTTGGTCAAAACAACTTCAACACCCGTTAAACCTGTTTTTGGTTCTTTATCGACTGGAATGCCGCGACCATCATCATGGACTTCAACAGAACCATCTGATTCAAGATTAATTTCAATTTTCTTACAGTGACCAGCCAAGGATTCATCTACTGAGTTATCAATGATTTCCCATAAGCAATGCATAAGGCCACGTGAATCGGTTGAACCGATATACATTCCGGGGCGTTTGCGAACCGCATCAAGGCCTTCAAGGACTGCTAGGTCCTTTGCCGTATAGCTATCCTGCAAAGGGGTCGCAGTTGCATCTTTCTCGGCCATGGGGCGAAAGATTATCCGTCTCACCCCATTTTCAGGCGTAAGCGCGCCGAATACATCTCAAATACTGGAAATTGTCGACTCTCAGCGTTAATTCAGTGTTAATTCGTGAAATTAAATGAATATTAACGAGCGGGGAATAAATAAATGTGGTTTCCTGTTCCATAGAAGTACACGGAAACGGAGAGAGAAAAATGACAGAACAGTTGTTGCTTGAATCAGTACCTCTTAACGCCCTTGATCGTTGCGATCGTTGTGGCGCACAGGCCTATGTCCGTGCAGTGCTTCTAAATGGTGGCGAACTCATGTTTTGCGCTCACCACGGCAAGGAATACGCTGAAAAGCTAAAGCCAATTGCGGCAAAGATTCAAGATGAAACTGAAAAGTTAATCGAATCTAAAAACTAATCTTTTTTATCGAGAAAGCCCTTATGCGAACCATCGCAGAAGGGCTTTTCTTGTGAGTGGCCGCAACCACAAAACTTTGGATTCTCAATTGTTTCAATGACATTGCCATCAGCATCAACAATGTCCACCGTTCCAGTTAAGCGGATAGATCCACTCTTTGGATTTATGAAAACCTTTGGGTTGTTCACAACTAATTCTTAATCTAGATAGTCGCGAAGAACCTGGCTACGTGATGGGTGACGCAGCTTTGACATTGTCTTGGATTCGATCTGGCGAATACGTTCACGAGTTACTCCGTAAACCTTTCCGATCTCATCAAGTGTCTTTGGCTGTCCATCAGTTAAACCAAATCGCATTGCAACAACGCCTGCTTCGCGTTCTGACAAAGTGTCTAGAACTGAATGTAGCTGCTCCTGTAGCAATGTAAATGAAACCGCATCCGCTGGAACAACAGCTTCGCTATCTTCAATCAAATCACCGAATTCAGAATCTCCTTCTTCACCCAATGGTGTGTGAAGTGAAATTGGTTCGCGACCGTACTTTTGAACTTCGACCACCTTTTCAGGTGTCATATCAAGTTCCTTAGCTAGCTCTTCAGGGGTCGGTTCACGACCAAGATCCTGAAGCATTTGGCGCTGTACGCGGGCCAACTTATTAATAACTTCAACCATGTGAACCGGAATACGGATCGTACGCGCCTGGTCAGCCATCGCACGTGTGATTGCCTGGCGGATCCACCAGGTTGCATATGTCGAGAACTTGTAACCCTTTGTGTAGTCGAACTTTTCAACCGCACGGATCAGACCCAAGTTACCTTCCTGGATCAAGTCCAGGAACAACATTCCACGGCCGGTGTAACGCTTTGCAAGGGAAACTACTAGACGAAGGTTTGCTTCGAGCAAGTGATTCTTTGCGCGCTTTCCATCCTCAACAAGCCATTCGAGTTCGCGCTTGTACTTCTTATCAAGCTTCTTTTCATGCTTTAGTTTTTCTTCAGCGAAAAGGCCAACTTCTACGCGTGTAGCAAGCTCTACTTCTAGCTCTGCATTGAGCAATGCAACGCGGCCGATCTGCTTTAAATAATCCTTAACTGGGTCAGCGGTTGCTCCCGCAGTCATAACTGTCTGCGCAGGTGCATCATCTTCTTCAGAAGCCTTTAAAGTAAATGCGTTTTCTTCATTGCCTTGATTCGCATCTTCGGCTGAAAGATCTACAACACGTGGTTGATTTCCCTTGTCCTCTTCTTCGCTGTCGATGATTTCGACAACTTCCTTGATTAGGGTTTCAACATCTTCTAGCTCTACTTCTTCTAGCTCTACTTCTTCGCCATCAATTTTTGTAACAATTGCCTTGCCGGTCTTTGCATCAATCTTTGGTGCTGCAACAGCCTTAACAGCTTCTGGCTTTGGAGCGATGAGTTCGTATTCAGCCTTTTTAAGAATGCGTGATGGTGAACCAAGTCCACCCTTACGCAACTTCTCAATCAAAACAGGAACTTCGGCTGCGAGCGCGCGAGCCTCATCGACTAAATCTTTGTCGGCCTTCTTTGGAATTCGATTAATAGATGTAACGCCACGAGCATCAAGTTCTGCGAGAACTTCATTTTGACGAAGCACCGCATTCTTGGCATCAACAATTTGCTGAACATCCTTGGCGGTTAAATCTTTCTTAAGTTCAATCTTCTTTGCAGGTGCGGCTTTTTTAACTGGCGCAGCTGTTTTCTTTGCGGGTGCTGCTTTTTTGACTGCAGCCTTCTTTGCAGGTGCGGCTTTTTTAACGAGCGCCGCTTTTTTCGCCACCGCTTTCTTCACAGGTGCAGCTTTCTTTGCAGGTGCGGCCTTTTTTACTGGTGCGGCCTTTTTTGCAACAGCTTTCTTAGTGGGTGCTTCTTTTTTAGAAGAAGTCTTAGCCTTCACCTTGTTTTTGAGCGCACTAAATACAGCCACAATTGTCCTTTGATTTGTTTCAACGAATTCGCTGAAGCGATGGCTATATTATAATTTGTCCACAGGGGTAAATGCACATCCAAACCCACTATTTGGCCAGATTTAATGCCTCTCTGATCACATTTCCCACACTTTCGACCTCAACCAGAAAGCCGTCATGGCCAAAGGGGCTTGAAATGGTCACCAATGGGGCTGCAGCTGGGGCTAATTCGGCGATTTCAGCCTGCAGGCGTACTGGAAAGAGTCGATCTGTATCAATTGATACGGCAACCACTGGAACCTTGATTGTTGCCAATGCAGCACCGACTCCTCCACGCTCACGACCAATATCGTGGCTATTCATCGCCTCCGTAAGGGCGATGTAGGTGTTGGCATCAAAGCGCTGGGCGAGTTTGCTGGCCTGATGGTCCAGGTATGACTCAACGGCATAGCGCCCCGTGTCATCTCCCTGCATCTGGCGTCCGAATCGAATATCCATTTCAGCTTCTGTTCGATAAGTCAGGTGAGCAATGCGTCGAGCGATTCCCATTCCTTCGTCGGGGCCTTTTTCCTGTTCGTAATAATCGCCTTTGTTGAAATGTGGGTCAGATTTAATAGCTCTAATTTGAATTGATGCGGTTCCGATTTGATCACCAGTTGCAACTGCAGATGATCCAATTGTGCAGATTGCGCCGACGCGATCTGGCAACTGCACCGCCCACTCCAAAGCACGCATTCCACCAAGGGATGGACCGACGGCAAGTTTGTATTTGTAAATTCCCATCGCATCGGAAAATGCAACTTCAGCGTTGACCATGTCTCTAATGGTTACAGTTGGAAAACGCGAACCCCAACGCTTTCCATCAGGTGCAATTGACGATGGCCCAGTTGATCCCTGACAACCACCAATAACATTAGGACAGACAACAAAGTATTTATCAGTATCAAATGGCAATCCCGGACCAACCATAGACGGCCACCAACCAGGAACATCTGACCAACCAGTCATCGCATGATTAACTAAAATCGCATTATCTTTGGCTTCGTTTAATTGACCCCATGTTTGATAAGCAATAGTGACATCCGGCAAGGTTTCGCCATTTTCAAGAAGTAAAAATCCGATCTTGATGAACTTTCGTTCACCCGGATCATCTGTTTCTAGCCATGCACCTGTTGAAACCATTGCAATAAATATCCTTAGCCGCACTTGTCGCACCTATTGCATGAGCTGCAAAGACCGACCTGTTCGTCACCCGGAGCACCCCGCCGCGGTGGAGGGTTGCCGCCTACTAAGCCGGGGCTAATACATAGGACTCGTGAACGGTGTAATTCTAGCGACTAGGCCTGAAAAATCCCAGCGGTTACTTTGGGGTGAAGTTCCATTCGCATCGCTGCAAAAGCAGCGGCAGGCCAGCCTGAACCAAAGACTCGGCGCAACAAAATGGTTAAGGCGTACTTGGGATCATCTGCTGTAGCCCGATCCAGTGCGCGATATGCCAGCTCAGAATCTCCACGTTCGTAGGCCAAAGTCGCAAACAAACATGCAACTGGGGCGACAAAGCCGACTGGAGCAATGCGTAGCAAGTACAACCACATGTTCCAGTAAGTATCAAAGGTTTGTGCATTGTGAGTCCCCAATGCGAAATCCCGCACTTGAATATCAGAGAGCCTGCCCACTACCTGTGAAATCAACTCGACATCGCAGTTGTAACCGCGATCTGCAAACTGCATCGATAAATCAATCACCGCTGTTGCCCCATCTCGCTGCAAGAGATTGAGATCTGCCATATCTGGTGTTAACGCAAAGGTATTGACGCTTTCTACAAATTCAGCATCTGTAGCCAATTGCAGTGGAATCACACTTACATAGATATTTTCTGTTGTCATTTTTATCCTTTATTTATTGTGAAGTGGGTAGGTCCTTGAACAACAGTTATCGCAGCTGCTGAAATCTTCTTGACGGTTCCTGTCACCGCTCTTACTTGCGCGTTGTGGGTGTAACTGCCATTCCAAGTAGTCAGTACAGTGATGATGTACTTGCCGGGTTTAGAATATGAATGTCGGATAGTCCCGTTGGGATATGGAGCACCGCTTTCTGTGGTTGCATAAACTGAACCATCACCAAAACTCCACGTAAATGAAGGGCGCAAAGTGACATCAACAACTTCACCAATGATGTCGACGCGGCTTTGAAAAACAGCTGGTAGGTCACACCAGAAATACACCTCAGTTTTTACTAGTGGTTCAAATTCAGGTTGATAAGCAACTCCTGCGGTGGGAACCATCTTGGTTAATCGATCACTGAGATTTACTGTTGTCGAAGTTTTTTTCACACGCGGTTTATATGTGCGCTTCACATATGGCTTTGCAGCAACAGTTTTGACGGGAGCAGGAGGAAAAAACAAGGGTCGAGCCGTTGGTTTAGGGGTTGGCTTTACTGGTGCCTTTTTGGGGGCTTGAGAAATACTTTTTTTGGAGGTTTTGTTGCCCTTTTTTGCTTCGATAATGATCTGGTCATTTTCTGTGTACACAGTGATGCAGGCTGTTTCGGCGCAATCATTGGCTTGGGCTGGTATCACAAAAGATGTGAATACAAGTAGGCCGACCAGAAATAAAGCAATCATGTGCGGCACCATAAATTGCCGCAGGGACCGATTGGCCAACACCTGCGCAGACTGTGGATAGTTGTGACAGGCTAGGAACATGGCAGCGCGTGATGGTGATGGATGGGTTAATTGCGGCTGCGGAAATAAGCATTGGGGCCTTAACGGGGCTGCCGGAATCTTGATTGTGCGCGGAAGCCAAATTTTGTTACAGCACCGAGCACCCTGGGTTCATAACGGTGACACCTGGGGAATCCCTGGCGGTGCACGCGATTCGCATGAAACAACTATCGATGGTGCATTTCGTGAAGCGGTAGAAGAAACTGGAATTGATACTTCACTTCTAACTGCACTGCATACATTCACCGACGATCACGGTGATTGGAAATACGAAACCGTTATTGCCCTTGCAACCAGCGAACTAGTTGCCCATGAAGTTAATGATGAATCCCACGAAGTTCGATGGGTCGAGATTTTAGATGTTGAGCAATTACCGTTACATCCCAGCTTTGCAAAATCCTGGCCCGAATTAATGAAACTGCTTAATAACCTTATCAGCCCAACTTAATTCGGTTTCGTTGCTATGGGCAACAACCACAATCGTTTTTCCTTGTTCGGCTAAATCTTTTAGAAGCGCGATTATTCTGCCGCGACTATGAACATCTTGTGCTGCCAGAGGTTCATCCAATAAAAGTACTGGTGTGTTTTGTGCAATCGCTTGCGCAATTGCCACACGCTGGGCTTCTCCGCCCGAAAGCGTTGTTATCAAGCGATCTGCAATTTCGGTTAGCTCTAATGCTTTCATTACTTGGGCGGAATCACCGGCCATTTCAATCACCTGGCGAACCGTGAAACCCAAAGTAAAGCTTTGATTTTGAATCACCATAGAACGAATCCTGGCCAAGGTATTAGCAGCGGTCAGGATCGGGTGATGATCATCTATTGTGATTATTCCCTTGTCGGGTGCGATATCCCCCGCAATTGCGGCCAACAGTGTTGATTTGCCGCAACCATTAGGGCCAACAATGACGGTGATAGAACCGGCTGGAATCTGTTCTGAATAATCGTAAATAATTTCACGGCCATCAACAGCAATGGTGATCTCATCGATTGTAATCATTGAGTTCTCCAAACATTATTCTTAAAGGTCACTAAGGCAATAAGCACTGGTGCACCCAACAACGCTGTCGCAAGGCCAATTGGCAGTTCGTTAGGTTGGGCAATTGTGCGAGACACGGTGTCTGCAACCACAACAATTAATGCACCAATTACTGCGCTATGGGCAACTAAATTGCGATGTGCTGGGCCATAGATAAAGCGCGCAATATGCGGGGCTGCCAAACCGATAAAGGCGATTGATCCCACGGTGCTAACCGCTCCCCCTGCCAAAATTGATAATGCGATCAATGCGAACAAACGGATTTGGGCAACATTGATACCTAAGTGAAATGCCGTGGCATCTCCAAGTGAAAGTCGGTCTAGTGATGGGGCGATCTTCCAAGCAATTGCAATTCCGATCACAGTAGTGATTGCAATTCCGAACAAATTGTCAGGAGTAATGAGAGCCAAGGACCCAAAGCTCCAGAAAGATATGGAACGCGCATCGGCGCGAGAAACCATGGCTGATGCGATTCCAACAAAGGAGGTAAAGATCGCTGACACTGCGATGCCTACAAGGATTAAGCCAAAGGATGACAACGCCCCACGAATTGCTGCCAACTTAAAGGTAAGAGATGTTGTCAGTAGCGCACCGATTGTTCCGCATGCGATCGCACCAATTGTCCCTACTTGTAC
>JBILNA010000090.1:0-3979 GCA_044375255.1 Candidatus Planktophila sp. | reverse complement strand
AGTTCATTGCAATTAATACAGATGCACAACATTTGTTAATGAGTGATGCCGATGTGAAATTAGATATTGGTCGAAAGACAACGCGCGGTCTTGGTGCAGGAATGGATCCAGATAAGGGACGCGAAGCAGCACTTGATCATGCAGACGATATTGAAGAAATTTTGCGCGGTGCAGATATGGTTTTCGTAACTGCAGGCGAAGGTGGCGGAACAGGTACTGGTGCCGCACCTGTCGTTGCAAAGATTGCAAAAGATATTGGTGCACTAACAATTGGTGTTGTAACTCGTCCATTTTCTTTCGAAGCAAAACTTCGTTCGACACAAGCTGATGTTGGTATCGAGGCACTGCGTGCAGAAGTTGACACACTCATTGTTATTCCTAACGATCGTTTGCTTGCAATCTCTGATCGCACAATAACTTTGGCAGATGCTTTCAAGAGTGCAGACCAAGTTCTGCTGTCAGGTGTTCAGGGGATTACCGAAATCATTACGCAACCAGGTTTGATTAACTTGGACTTCGCAGATGTTAAAGCTGTCATGTCTGGTGCAGGGTCAGCGTTAATGGGAATCGGTTCCGCTCGTGGCGAAAACCGTGCACTTCGTGCCGCGGAACTTGCAATTTCAAGTCCACTTCTTGAAGCTTCAATTGATGGAGCAATGGGTGTACTTCTGTCAGTTTCTGGTGGCTCAGATCTTGGTCTTTTCGAAGTTAATGAGGCGTGCGAACTGGTGCAGTCAGCGGTTCATCCAAATGCCAAGTTCATCTTCGGAACAACAATTGATGACGCACTAGGCGACGAGGTTCGTATAACTGTCGTAGCTGCGGGTTTCGAAGGTGGCGCACCAAAGAAGGTGGCCACACCAGTAATTGATGCAGCAACACTTGGTGGGGTTGCAGACCCGATCGCATCAAATGATCCAATCTCGGTTGCGCTAGAACTTGGCAATGAGACTCCAAAGCGTCGCGTGACCTTTGAAGAATTGGTTGCAGAGGATGAGATCGACGTTCCTGACTTCATGAAGTAAGGCTTTGCCTCACTTATTTACCGATCGACGCGGAGGCGGAAGCCTTGGCGTTTATGAATCATTGAATTTGGCGCTACATGTTGGAGATGATCCAGCAGTAGTTGTTTCCAATCGAGGAAAAATTGGATCTGCCCAGTTTATGAATCAAGTTCACGGGGATCACATTGAAGTTGTTGAGTCAATAAGTGCTGAGATACCGACCTGTGACGGCCTCATCACCACCACACCAAATCTTTCTCTGGCAGTCATGGTGGCTGATTGCATTCCGTTGCTTCTTGTCTCTAAAGAAGCAGTCGGTGCCATCCATGTTGGCCGTGCTGGGTTAGTAAATGGCATCGCTATCAAAGCGGTGCAACAGATGCGTTCGCTAGGTGCAATAGAAATTCATGCGGTGTTAGGTCCGTCCATATGTGGCGGTTGTTATGAAGTTCCATTTCAGCTGCAGCAAGATGTGATTGCGGACCATCCTCGTGCATATGCCATGACTCATAAGGGAACTCCGGGCCTTGATCTTCCCAAAGCGTTGATTGCAGATTTAGTCTCCGCGGGTGTCACATATGAAGCATCGACAATTTGTACATTCGAAGATGAAAGGTATTTTTCCCATCGTCGCCAAAATCCAACGGGACGATTTGCGGGGGTAATTGCACTATGAATCGAATCGAAGAAATTGAACAGAATTTGCAGACAGTTCGCGCAAATATTGCTGCCGTTGCATCGCACCCCGTTACCTTGATCGCTGTCACAAAAACTTTTCCGGTCAGTGATGTTCAAATTCTCCAGCAACTAGGAATCCAAGAGTTTGGCGAAAACCGTGATGCCGAAGGTGCTGAGAAGTCTGCACTTGTGGCAGGTAATTGGCATTTTCAAGGCCAGATTCAAAGCAATAAATTGAAATCAATAACATCATGGGCCTCGGTGATTCATTCCTTAGATGATCCGCGTCATTTCGAAATCATTGAAAAAGTAGCCCCACATCCCTTAAGTATTTTTCTGCAAGTTTCACTCGACGGTGCTCACAATCGCGGGGGAGCGGGGGTGGATCAGCTGTATCAATTGGCTGAATTAGTGTCAGGTTCAAAGAGCCACACCTTGGCTGGGCTGATGTCGGTACCTCCGGTAGAGATGGAGCCCGAAGCTGCTTATTCGCAATTATCAGTGATCCGTAATGAGTTTTTGACGAGATTTCCAAAAGCGGATTCATTGTCAGCGGGTATGAGTGGTGATTACCAATTGGCAGTTTCTCATGGTGCGACACATGTACGCGTAGGCTCATCAATCCTCGGTTCTCGCTCACCCCACAGGTAACCTTTATCCATGTCTAATGCAATGCGCCGTGTCGCTAATTACCTTGGTTTAATGGATGATCCTGAATTTGATACTCCTCAGCCGCCACCTACAAAAGTTCCAGCGATCCCCCCAACAGGTGATGTTCGCATCAAAACTCGTGTGGGTTCAGTATCGCCAGTTGTCGAGGTTGCACCTCAGCTTGATCTCCCAGCGATGGATCGCATCATCACTTTGCACCCTCGTTATTACAACGAGGCACGTACGATTGGTGAGCATTTCCGTCAAGGAAGTCCAGTAATCATCAACCTGACGGAAATGGATGAATCTGAGCACAAGCGTTTAGTTGATTTTGCAAGCGGTCTTGCATTTGGTTTGCACGGAACTATCGAGCGCGTGACAAAGAAGGTATTCCTTCTCTCACCTGCAAATGTTTCAGTCAGCTCTGAAGATAAGTCAGCAGCGGCTCAAGCAAGTTTCTTTAACCAGAGCTGAACATGTTGAATGTAGGCTCACTGCTAGCCAGTGTTCTTAATATCTTTCTCTTTGCTTTATTGGGTCGATTAATCTTTGATTATGTTCAAATGTTTTCCAGAACATGGCGCCCAAAGGGAATCATTCTCTACTTTGTAGAAGCTATCTACACAATTACTGACCCACCTATGAAGTTCGTTGGTCGTTTTGTTCCACCTCTTCGATTGGGTGCAATCAGTCTGGATATGAGTTTTATTGTGCTCTTTTTTGGAACACAATTACTAATACGTTTGTTAAGCGGTCTGTAATTACGCTTTAACCAGTACGACCTCAACACCAATCTCAGAGTCTGTAATTTCAAGGGCTCTGTCTCGTGACATTGACAACGCTAGAACTTCATCAGAAATATGCCCAAGGTCAGATTCGATTGCAGCTGCCATCTCATCGGTTGCGTTCCATGTAACGTTGATGCGATCTGAAATATCTAGCCCGTCACTCTTGCGGCGCTCTTGAATAAATCTGATGAACTCGCGCACATTTCCAGCCGCAATTAGCGCCGGATTTAGCTCTAAATCCAGTGCAACGCTTTCACCATCATGGGAAGAAACGCTCCAACCACTCTTGGGAACTTCGGTGATAACTAGGTCAGCCAGCGCGATTTCCCATGTACCAACAGTTGTTGTTCCAGCTGAACGCAAGGTCTTTACAAGCACGGTTGCGTCCGTTGTCGCAATAGCTTTGGCGATCTCCTGAACCGCTCCGCCAAATTTTGCTCCCAGTGATTTGAAGTTTGCTTTCACACTGATATCTACAAGGTCCCCATCGGCGGTTGCAATGTCCTGCAAAGTTTGAACATTGAGTTCATCCGCAATTTGCTCACGCATTGCTTCAGGCAAAGTTGCCCAGCCGCTAGCTGCGATCAGGGCGCGACCCAATGGCTGACGAATTTTGATTCCAGATTCGGCGCGGGTTGCACGACCTAATTCGACGATTCGCCTGGTCAATGCAACCTGTGATGCTAACTCTGTATCGATCGCACCAACATTAACCGCAGGCCAATTAGATAGGTGAACCGATGCAGGTTGTTGTGAATCTGCCGGAATCACTAGCTCTTGCCACACCTGTTCGGTAATAAATGGAACTAGGGGAGCAAGTAGTTGTGTCAGCGTTACTAAGCACTCATGCAAACTGCC
>JBILNA010000005.1:0-15095 GCA_044375255.1 Candidatus Planktophila sp. | reverse complement strand
GTCAAGGGAATAGTCGATAACCCTGATGATGTCGTTGTCGCTGAAAAAAGCGGACGTCGCGGAACTACTTTAGAGGTTCGAGTTAACCCTGAAGATATCGGCAAGGTCATTGGTCGTAATGGTCGCACTGCAAAAGCACTTCGTACCGTTGTAAGTGCGCTCGCAGGACGTACAGTCCGCGTCGATCTCATCGAGACCGACGAAGTTCGCTAACAATGCGCTTGCTCGTGGGGCGAATCGGTCGCGCTCACGGAATTCTTGGTGAGGCGACGATAGAGGTTCGTACAGATGAACCTGATCGTCGCTTTGCCATTGGTGCAACTGTTGAGACAGATACCCACGGAAATCTAAAGATCATCTCTGGTCGCGTTCATAATGGAATTTTGTTGCTTGGCTTTGAAGGCATAACCGATCGCAACGGGATTGAAAAACTGCGCAACACCATGCTCTACGCAGATGTTGATATCAACGAGCCAAGCGATGATGAAGACGAATACCATGTGCTTCAATTGATTGGGTGTCAAGCAGTACTTGAAAATGGCGAAGTATTTGGCGAAGTAAGTGATGTGATTAATCTTCCAGGCCAGGACTTATTAGCAATCAAAACTGTCAATGGTGAACAGTTGATCCCTTTCGTACATCAATTAGTCCCGACTGTAGACATTACGAACAAGAAGATTGTCGTGATCCCACCTTCAATTACGGGGGTCATCAAATGAAGATTGATGCGGTAACAATATTTCCTGATTACTTTGCACCCTTGCAATTATCTTTACTTGGCAAAGCTCAAGAACAAGGGTTGGTTGAATTCGGAATTCATGACTTACGAGCATTTTCAACGGATAATCACCATACGGTAGATGACACTCCATACGGTGGCGGTGCAGGAATGGTGATGCTTCCAGATGTTTGGGGTAAAGCTCTCGATCCTTTAATGACACCGCAAACAGATCTCATTATCTTGACTCCTGCAGGTAAGCGATTTGATCAGCCAATGGCGGCTAGTTTTTCTCTATCAAAGCATCTGGTTTTTGCTTGTGGTCGCTATGAAGGTATCGATGATCGGGTTCGCCAACATTATGAAAGTAAAAATTTTCGAGTTCATGAAGTATCTATTGGCGATTATGTTCTAGGCGGGGGAGAAGTTGCTTCCTTAGTGATGATTGAAGCGATCACACGATTGATTCCTGGAGTCCTAGGAAATCCAGAATCATTGGCTGAAGAGTCACACAATGAAGAGGGTTATCTTGAGTATCCAAACTTTACAAAACCTTCAATGTGGAGAGAACTAGAGGTTCCAGCAATCTTGTTGAGCGGAAATCATGGCGAGATAGCTAAATGGCGTGCGGCTCAAGCAACAGAGCGCGCAAAGAAGAATCTCTAGCCATCAAGTAGAGTTGTCCCCATGTGCAGATTGCTAGCTTTTACTTCATTAGAGCGTAAGAGTTTCTATGATGTTGTGGGCTCAGATTTTGAAAAATTCGTTGCTTTGTCTGCCGAGCACAAAGATGGCTGGGGTATCGGCCACGATGGCACAGTCGTTAAGGATATTAATCCTGCACATGAAAGCAGTCTCCTAACCGAAACTGGCAAGAACTTAGAAACTGCTGGAGCGCTATTTCATCTGCGTCTAGCCTCTAAGGGCATAACCATAGATATCGATAACAATCACCCATTTACACATGGCACGACAACATTTATGCATAATGGCACGATTCGTCCTTCTGATGCTGCTGAGCAGTTCATTAGTGAAAAATACAAATCTCTCATAACGGGTACTACGGATAGCGAAAGATTTTTTTATGCGCTGCTGTCGCAGGTTGATGAACTTGGTTTAGTTGAAGGCGTCCGTAACATTGTCAATCAAATTCGTGCAATTGCTGATTATTCTGCGTTGAATATTATGGTTCAGACCCCTGATACTTTGATTGCGGTGTGTGAATTCAACAAAGATAACAGGAGCGAATGGAACGGACCTGATCACTATGAACTTCGCTTCTCGGCGCGTGAGAATGATTTCTTGATTGCTTCTACCGGATGGGGAAATTCTGATTGGCAGCATTTGGATAATCATCACATGATGGTTGTTGATCGTTCGACCCTTAAGTATTCAATTTCCGCCCTATGACCCGCACGTACACAGTCGAAACTTACGGCTGCCAAATGAATGTCCACGATTCTGAACGAATCGCAGGATTACTGGAGGAAGCTGGATTTATTCCAGTAACCCAAGGCGAACAAGCTGACATTGTTGTTTTCAATACATGTGCAGTCCGTGAGAATGCAGACAATAAGTTGTATGGAAATTTAAGTTTCTTAGCTCCAATTAAGAAGGCCAACCCCAATATGCAGATCGCAGTTGGTGGCTGCCTTGCTCAAAAGGATCAAGCAACGATTCTCAAGAAAGCTCCATATGTTGATGTTGTTTTCGGTACTCACAATGTTGGATCGCTACCGGTATTGCTTGAACGCGCGCGAATTGAAGAAGAATCGCAGATCGAAATTCTAGAAGCACTGGAGCATTTCCCATCAACACTGCCGGCCAGACGTTTGTCAGCATTTTCTTCCTGGGTTTCAGTCTCGGTTGGTTGTAACAACACATGTACTTTTTGCATCGTTCCGGCGCTTCGCGGAATCGAAAAAGATCGCAATGAAGCCGACATTTTGTCCGAAATTAAAGCACTTGTTGATCAAGGAGTAATTGAAATTACCTTGCTAGGTCAGAATGTAAATGCTTATGGTGTGGATTTTGGAGATCGCCAAGCCTTTGCCAAGCTGCTTCGCAAGTGTGGAGAAATTGATGGGCTAGAACGCGTTCGCTTTATGTCACCGCACCCACGTGATTTCACCGATGATGTTATTGAGGCTATGGCACAAACACCTAACGTTATGCCTCATTTACATATGCCTTTGCAATCAGGATCGGATCGAATTCTGCAACAGATGCGCAGGTCATATCGGACCGATAGATATTTGGGAATTCTAGATCGCGTGCGTGCAGCCATTCCACATGCTGCAATTACAACTGACATCATCGTTGGTTTCCCGGGGGAAACCGAAGAAGATTTCCAGGCCACATTAGATCTATGCACGACTGCACGATTCACCGCCGCATACACCTATCAGTACTCAAAGCGCCCTGGGACACCTGCTGCAACGATGCCGGATCAGGTGTCACCTGAAATTGTCGGTGAGCGGTACACCCGGTTGCACAATCATCAACAAGAGATTTCTTTGTCGGTCAATGAAGAGGCAATAGGGCTAACACATAAGATTTTGGTCGGTGACTATGAAGGTCGTCGAGATGAGGCGCAAGAGCGTTTATCAGGACGCAGCGAAGATTTTAGATTAGTTCACTTTGATAATAAGTTTGTTGCTCGTCCCGGAGATGAAGTAGCTGTAAAAATCACCCAGGCATCTGCGCATTATTTGATTGGAGAACCACTGTCGGTTCGCCAAACCAGGGGAGCAGATGCTCATCAATTGCGAATTGCTAACCCGGGCCCTGCATCGACCATGCTTGGAATTCCAACGGTTAAGCGATGAGATTGATTGTCATTTGTGGTGCAACCGCCACAGGTAAGAGCGATCTGGCGGTCACACTGGCACAACAAATAAACGCAGAAATCATCAATGCTGATTCAATGCAGCTTTATAAGGGCATGGATATCGGAACTGCCAAAATAACCATGGATGAGCGCAAAGGAATTGCTCATCACATGATGGATTTACTTGATGTTAGCCAGGATGCCAATGTCGCCTGGTATCAAGAAAAGGCGCGTGCGGTTATTTCAGAAATCCACGCCAGAAATAACGATGCAGTCATTGTTGGTGGCACAGGGTTGTATATCAAGGCAATCCTGGATGAGCTGAACTTTCCTGACACGGATCCCGTTGTTCGCGCCGAACTTGAACTTGAATTTGCAACAAAAGGCATTGCGCCGCTTTTCGAGCGCTTGGAAAAACTTGATCCGGCCGCCGCTCTAGCGATCGATAAAGCAAATTCACGCCGAGTCATCAGAGCACTTGAAGTAATAAAAATTACTGGCAAGCCTTTTACTGCAAATTTGCCTCGTGAGGAAAGTTCACGCTATCCATTTGCTCAGCAGTTTGGCCTAGTGATGGATCGCGATACTTTGTCAGAAAGAATCTCAACTCGAGTAGATCGCATGTGGGAACAAGGATTAGTTCAAGAAGCTCAAACTCTTTTACAAGCCGGAATAATGCAAGGAACAACCGCTCAACGAGCGCTTGGTTATGCGCAAGTAATTGCTCAAATCGAAGGCAAGGTGAGCGAAGAAGAGGCTCAGGAAGAGACCAAGCGAGCAACCAGGCAGTATGCGCGCCGTCAAGAAACCTGGTTTTCTCGGGATGATCGCATCACATGGATATCACCAGTACAAAACGCCCTCCAGCGCATCCTTGAATCGATAAACTAATAACAATGATCGCAACGTATGGCCACGGTACCGAAAACGATTTTGTGCTCGTTTTCGATCCTAGTGATGAGCACTCCATCACAACTGCACAGACCGCAGCTATTTGTAGTCGAGAAACAGGTATTGGTGCCGATGGCTTGATTCGCATGATTAAGCGTGATGGCAAATGGTTTATGGATTACCGAAATGCTGATGGATCACTAGCTGAAATGTGTGGCAATGGAATACGCGTAATGGCGCGATACTTAGTTGAACGTGGGCATCAACCAGAAGGAATATTCGCAATCAATACACGAGACGGAATAAAGCATTTAAGAGTCCCACTAACAGATGATATTTCAGTGAACATGGGACAGGTTACCGATGAGGCAGAAAGTATTACTGCTGGCACAAATGGACACATCTGGAATGGTTACAACATTAGTGTCGGCAACCCTCATGCAGTTGTCTTTGTTGATGACATGTCCCACATCGGTGAACTCAATGAACCGCCGGTTGTACGTCCCCGGGATTCCTATCCAGAAGGCGTTAATGTCGAATTTGTAAAGATTACAGAAGGCAACTCAATAGAAATGCGCGTTTTTGAAAGAGGCTCTGGAGAAACGCGTTCGTGCGGAACCGGAACCTGCGCTGTAGCCCTAGCTGCAACCTTGCATACCAAGGGAAAACTTCCGGCAACATGGATTATCAACCCACCAGGTGGTCGACTTGAAGTGTCAATTGACGGACATTCAAATGCGACCCTTACTGGCCCAGCTGTTTTAGTGCGAGATGTAGATATTTCTAGGTTTCTCCTTGAGTAAAGATTTTGATTTAGAGTTTGAAAGGTTGCTTCAAGAAAGCGCCCGAGTTGCGGCCGAATTTGATGCGAGTGAAGAAGACAAGAACATTGATCAGTCTCAGGAACTCTCTGAGCGCCATGCGTTGCGTCGCGTACAAGGTTTTTCAACTGAACTTCAGGATATTTCAGAGGCTGAATATCGCCAATTACAACTAGAAAGAGTTGTACTCGTTGGAGTTTGGACAGAAGGCACAATCAAGGATGCGGAAAATTCTTTGGCGGAGTTAAAGGCATTGGCAGAAACTGCAGGGTCAGAAGTTCTTGAAGGTTTAATTCAACGCCGAGATAAACCAGATCCAGCAACCTATATTGGTTCAGGTAAGGTTGTCGAACTCAAGCAAGTTGTAATGTCGACTGGAGCAGACACAGTTGTGTGCGATGGAGAGTTATCTCCTTCACAACTTCGACAACTTGAAGACAAGTTAAAGGTAAAGGTTGTAGATCGAACCGCACTGATTCTTGACATTTTTGCTCAGCATGCCAAGAGTAAAGAAGGTAAGGCTCAAGTAGAATTGGCTCAGATTGCTTATTTGCTGCCGCGCTTGCGTGGTTGGGGAGATTCTCTTTCGCGCCAAGTAGGTGGACGTGCTGCAGGCGGTGCGGGTATTGGCGGGCGCGGACCAGGTGAAACAAAGATCGAAACTGATCGCCGTCGCATTAGAGACAAGATGGCGAAACTTCGGCGTGAGATTGCCGAGATGAAGATTTCTCGTGATACCAAGCGACAAGAGCGGCGCAGATTCAATATTCCATCGGTGGCTATTGCCGGGTATACAAACGCTGGCAAGTCCTCATTACTCAATAAGTTAACGGATGCCGGAGTTCTTGTTGAAAATGCACTCTTTGCAACTCTAGATCCGACTGTCCGCAAGACTCAGACAAGTGATGGTCGAATTTACACACTCAGCGATACCGTTGGTTTTGTCAGACACCTACCGCATCAGCTAATTGATGCCTTCAAATCAACTCTTGAAGAAGTATCTGAATCAGATTTAATCGTGCATGTTGTAGATGGTTCTCATGCCGATCCATTTGAGCAAATAAAGGCGGTACGTCTGGTCATAGATGAGATCGGCGGTAAGGATATTCCAGAGATCATCGCCATCAACAAGGTTGATATCGCAGATCCACATGTGATTATGGAAATACTGCGCAAGGAACCCAATAGCTATGCCTTTTCGGTGCGCACGGGCTTTGGTGTGGAAGGTTTACTTCATGCGATTGAAAGTTCGCTTCCACGTCCATCTGTTGAAATTAATGTTGTGATTCCATATGACAGAGGAGATTTAGTGCATGCGATTCATGAACGGGGTGAGATTTTCTCTGAGCAGTACATCGCAGAAGGAACCTCAATTCATGCTCGCGTGGATGGGGGATTGGCGCAAAGAATCGAGAATTCCCGCACGAGTGGGGAATAACACCGACACGCCGTGCGTTAAATCAAGCAGAACACAGTCAGATGCGCCATGATGCGCCCGCAAGGACAATTTGTAGCGGTAACAGCGATTTATTGAAAAGGTGGTGAGAGCTATGGCAACAGATTACGACACACCCAGAAAAACTGATGAGGAACTTCATGAGGAGTCTCTAGAAGAGTTAAAGGCTAAGCGTGTTGATGCTCAATCCGGACAAATCGATGTTGATGAAGCAGAAGCTGCTGAAAATCTAGAACTTCCAGGTGCAGATCTTTCAGGTGAAGAACTTGCGGTTCGCGTTGTTCCAAAGCAAGTTGATGAGTTCACCTGCTCTCGTTGCTTCTTGGTACATCACATGACGCAGTTAGCTAAGGGCGAAGGCGCTAAAGCTGTTTGTAAAGAGTGCAACTAACTCTTAAGGGCTTTAAGTAATTCTGTTCCTTTTTTTGTTGAGATCAACCAGTACGGCGTTTTATCTCGTGCATCAATTACCTGAACTTTTACCGCCTTGCTGCTCCAAAATCTAATCGCTAGAAAAGCCAGTGGGTCCGCATCTCGAGTACGAATTAACTTCACCTGGGCAGGGGTAAGAACATTAACTTCGCCAATATATGTGTGCTCAATTGCAGCTTTACCTACGCGTAAATGATTTTGGTCAACCTCAATCTTTAACGCAGTCTTGAAATATAAATAAATAAGCCAGATGGTCAGTAGGCCAAAAGTAAAGAGTGCTGGCGTATTTCCAAGTGCTGCCCAAATTGATAAAACCATCGACAGAAAGAGAAAGTACACGAAGGCGATTAGCCAGAGTGGTGCACGTATCACTTCTTTGAATCTCACATCTTGATCTCGCACGGGATTACCGTATCTGATATTCAAGGAGTAAAGTTCAGGCATGGCACGTATTCCAAGTACGACCGCTCCCGAAGGAGCGATAATCCCAGAGAGACATCCGAAAGCTCCTGCAATCGGTAGCAAAATTCCATCTCACTTCGGTCATTGCTTTGGATGTGGAGAGCTTCATCCCACCGGGCTTCACTTGGTTGCATATGCCGGCCAAGGTTTAGATATCACCGCAGAATTTACTGTGACAGAAAACCACCAAGGCGCTCCTGGTCTTGCCCATGGCGGATTACTGTCATTGGCATTTGATGAAGCCCTTGGAAAACTAATGTGGTTGTTGCGAGCTCCGGCAGTGACTGGACGATTGGAAACAGATTTCTTAAAACCAGTACCCATCGGATCAACGTTACATATCAGCGCGCACATTTCTGGTCAGGAAGGCCGAAAGGTTTATACAGAAGCTGTCGGTCGACTGAACTCAGCAGCCGGCGAAATTGCAGTTAAGGCAGCGGCGTTGTTTATCGTTGTTCCAATGGATCACTTTATGAACAACGCGCCTAAAGAGTATTTAGAAGAATTGTCAAAGACTCCAGAGTTAATGGCATTTGTTGATCCAAACTTTGGAGTTAATCCCTAGTCATGAGCAATGTTCAGGTTCTGATTACACGTTTGGATGAATCAATACCGCTGCCACATTATGCAAAAGGTGGAGACGCGGGAGCTGACATAGTTACTCGCATTGATATCACCTTGAATCCAGGGGAGCGGGCCCTTGTTCCAACCGGAATTTCTATTGCGTTGCCAGATGGATATGCGGCTTTTGTTCACCCTCGTTCAGGTTTAGCGATCAAGCACGGTGTAACAATGGTCAATGCGCCAGGAACAGTGGATGCGGGCTTTAGAGGTGAATTGCAGTGCATCATGATTAATCATGATCAGAATGACGCGATTACTTTCAAAAAGGGTGATCGCATAGCTCAGCTAGTGATTCAAAAGGTAGAGCGTGCCGAGTTTGTCGAAGTCAAAGATTTGCCAGGCTCTGGACGTGGCACAGATGGCTTCGGATCAACGGGTCGCGCATGAGTCAACATGATGAGGATCGCGACAAGGTTGTTAACGCTTTAGGCGGTAAAAAAGGGCTAATTGATTCCGGCGTTCCAGCTGTAGTTTTCTTGATTGTGTTTAACTTTACTAAAGAGGTTTCTACGGCAACTTGGTCCGCACTTTCCCTATCCTTAGTGTTGGCGATTTTTAGGTTGATCAAGAAAGACACAATCCAACACTCAGTTTCTGGTGTAATTGGTGTTTTAATTTGTGCATACTTTGCTAATCGCAGCGGAAACGCTGAAGACTTTTACATTCCAAAGTTACTCACAAATCTTGGCTACGGAACCATTTATTTGATTGCCAACCTTGTGGGCTGGCCAATACTCGGAGTTGTCTTAGGTCCATTGCTGGGAGAAAACTTTACGTGGCGCAATAACCCAGCTCGAAAGAAGATGTATATCAAGGCGAGTTGGCTTTGGGTTGCGATGTTTTTCCTGCGTATTGCAGTTCAGTATCCGATTTATAGGAGTGGAAACGTCAATCTGTTGGGTACGGTAAATCTAGCTATGGGATATCCACTATTTTTCATCACGGCGTATGCAACTTGGCTGGTGATTAAGGCTGGACCACCTGCACAAAAGGTTACCGATTAAGGACTTGGTCGCGGATACTGGTCCAATTTCTTTTTGAAGGATTACCCTTGGCCTATGAGAAAGTTGCTCGCAGGGTTTTTAGCAGGAGTTATCTGCCTTCTAGGCGCACCTGCGATAGCTGCTGATCCAAGTGTCGCTGGAATAGTGCGAAGTGGAACGGGCTCTGCGATTCCAGGGGTTGTTGTCAATGCAACTCAAAATGGTGCCACGATTGCAACAACGACTACAGCAGCAGATGGTTACTACGAGCTCTTAGTACCTGAAGGAACTTATGTTCTTGAATTTAAGTCACCATCTACAAGTTATGCCTCACTGGCGACATTGCCACTTAACCTGCCTCGCAACTGGCCATTAAACGTTGTACTCACGGCCCCAACAGTTGGCAAGATTTATTTGGCAGGTCGAATCACGACAGATGATGGGCGAGCAGCAGGAGTGGCAGGAAGGCCACCGACTCCATTCTTTGGGGGCGGTGGAAATCCAGCAGACTCAAATGGATACTTTAAGTTAACTGCAACAGCGGGTGCCACAGCTGCTTGGGCGTTTTCTGGTTCATCGCTTTTCTCAAATGCAAGCTCCCTTGGTTTCTTTGTTTCAGGTGGACAATCCTTCACATACAACCAAGACTCGTATTTGGATGTCGTAGTTCCCACGACAACGACTCGAATTCGGATTGTCGACCCGAGTGGGAATCCAATATCCAGCAATGAAGTCGGCGCAAACATAAGACTTCAGATAGGCGGATCCGAAGATTTTCAAAATGGTTCCAGTAGGGCAATGCCAGAAGGCGATGTTTCACTTTTTCCTGGACTATCAAATTACAAGGTGACTTGGCAGTCGATCGCAAATAGTGATGCAAACGGCTCCGCACTGCTCTCTAGAGTACGAATGACTTCTGGCCTGCAAGGTGTTGTCACTGTCTACTTCTCTTCTACTGCAAAATGGAAACACATCATTACTAAGGTTGTTGATATCCCTGCCGATGGCGGAGAAATCACTGTGGTCGCAACTCCAACATCAAATGCACGCGTTATTGGAACCGCAAAATTTGCTGATGGAACACCTTTAACAGGTGGTTATGTTGGTGGAGTCACAGGTGTGAACACAGGCTCGTACGTAGCGCCAGATGGAACTTATGCAGCGACATTGCCTAGCGGAACAAATCTCAATTACTTTTCTTTGAACTACAATAACAAGTCTGTTACGGAGAATATAGATCTCAACTATTACGGCGGTCGCACATCCACGATTTTGTATGGGGACTTTACTGAGAATATCGTCGTACCAACCCCAGTTCCTCAACAAATTACTGTGCTAGATCCAGCCGGTGTACCAATCCCAAATGCCAGAGTGGTGCTCAATGTTCGAAGTGGTGATGGGTATGCGCTGCCAACATATCCATTGCTTTCAGGGCAGCGAGAAATGACAATGCAGTTCTCAGGCAACGGGTATGCAAATTCCAATGGCGTTGCAAGTATCAAGATCCCACAACTTAAATCGGCAACGTATGCAACTATCTTGGCGGATGCCCCTGCAGGGTCTGGCTTACTTGCTGTCACCAAAAAGCTAGAAGTTGGTGGCGGCCCAATAACGATTCAATTAGAACAAAAGTGGGTTTCTGGTTCTGGAAAGATTTCAACCTCCGATGGATTCCCACTCTACGAGCCCAATGTTTCTCCACTAGGCCGTGCTAATGCCGCAGGAAACTTTGCAGGTTTAGTTGGCGAAGCTACTCGTTTTTCTTGGCGAATTTCTCCTAGATATCAGGATTCCTTCTTGCCTGATCCACTCATTGTGAATTTAGGTTCTGATCCCAGCGACACAATTGTGCCAACAGGAAACTTCGTTCAAAATTTTGTCATCCCTATGAAGTATCACAAAGTAAAAATTGTTGATGCAGATGGCACACCAATTGCAAATGCCAAACTAGTTTTAACTGTTGGTACTGATGTTGAAACATCCACCATAGATGTTGTGGTTGCTCCTAATCTCAAGCCTTTTTCAGGAAGTTGGACTGGCCGGGCTGTCACAGATGCCAATGGCTGGGCAACAATTCCTGGGGTTGCAACGATGCTCCCTGCTGAAGGATCTCTATCTGTCACACCAGATATAAATTCAAGATATGTGGCCCGTGTGGCCAAAATGATTACTGGCACAGATGCAAGCACGGTGGTTGTCTTGGCTATTAAGCCTCCAGTTATTTCCTCATTTTCAAAGACAACAGTTAAGCCTGGCGAAAATCTGATCGTGACCGGAAATTACCTCCTTGGTGCAACTTCGGTGACTCTAGATGGGATCTCTGTCCCCTACACGGTCATCAGTGACACAAGCATCAGTATTGCGATTCCCTCTAACGCAACAACTGGAAGTGTGCAGATTAGAAATGGTGGAGGATCAAGCCCGCTCAGTGGTTCAGTAACTATTGATTCAACTCCATTTGCAATTACCTCTACATCATTACCAAATGGAGCGCAGAATGTTGTTTACTCCCATCAACTCATCGCTTCAGGTGGAGTTGGAGCACTCACTTGGACACGTTCTGCTGGTGGATTACCGAACGGTTTAGCTCTTGCTTCAGATGGTGTTATCTCAGGAACAGCGCTTCAGGCTGGCAAATGGAGTTTTACTGTCTCGGTGAAAGATGAAATCAATGAGATACGCACACAAAACTTTACTATTGAAGTCAACGCAGACCCCTTATCAATTCCAGGTGCTGTAGGTACCACAACAGCGGTTGCATCTGGAAGTTCAATTATTGTTTCCTGGAAACCAACATTGGTCGATAATGGAAATCCTGTATCAGGTCATCAGCTTCAAACATCTATAGATGGTGGAAAAACCTGGACAATCGCAATTCAAAACACAGGAAGTCCTGCATTGAGCGCATCCTTCAAAGCTATTGGGGGACAAAGTTACTTTGTTCGTGTTGCCGCAATCAACGCTGCAGGTATCGGTCCATTTGATATGACAGCTGGCCCTGCAGTTGTGATGGTTGCACCTGGTGCAGTTTCCAATCTTGTAATCACGACAGCGGGAGATAAAGGAATAGCTAACTGGGATGCACCTGATCAAGATGGCGGAAGTCCAATTATCGACTACAGAATTCGGGTATCAACTGATCTAGTGAACTGGTCAACAGTCATCAGCCGTACTGGTAATTCAAGTACATCCGCTTCCTTCAATCTTCCTGATTCAAAATCTTATTATGTGCAAGTTGCTGCAATTAATTCAATTAACATTGGACCATACAAGAACACGACAACAAGAATTCAGGTATTACCTGTAGTCGTGGCAACACCAACACCAACACCAACACCAACACCAACACCAACACCAACACCAACACCAACACCAACACCAACACCAACACCAACACCAACACCAACTCCAACACCAACACCAACTCCAACACCTGATCTTTTCGCTGGATTAGAGCCAGTACTCGGTTCTGTAAGTCGCACCAAAGATGGTTTTGTCTTTAACATTGATAATTGGAACCCGACATATTCCTATCGCGCTACTACTTCATCGGGGGTAGTAAGACTTGGCAGAGGACGTTTGGGCAGATTGCCGGTAACAGTTACGGGTCTAGAACCTGGGGAAACCGCGGTAGTAGATGTTGCTGTATCAAGAGCTGGCTACATCACCGAAACTTCGAGTAAGCGCGGAGTTGCGAAAATAGCATTTGGTCTAACAACTAGATTTGGCACACCGACTTACAGAACTAGTGCCATGAGTTTTACGGTAAAAATTTCAAACTATGATCCTGCATACGATTACGAGATTAAGAGCAATTTCGGAACGTTAAGTATTGGTACCCCTGTTGGAACAACTCTTCAGTTAACTGTTACTGGCTTAAACTCTAGGACTTTGCGTAACACCAGAATCTCAGTAACAACTTCACGAACAGGGTATGCCTCGGTCACCAATACTTTTACGAGCTGATTAAGAGATAAAGCAGGCCTTAATCTGGGCTTCAGCATCAGCGGAAGCAACAAAGAGCAACTCATCACCGGCAGCGAAAACATCATGTGCTTTGGCTGTAATTACACGGCCATCCCGAACGATCGCAGCTAAAGCGGCATTTTCTGGAAGTTCAATTTCTTCAACTGTTTTACCGATACAGGCAGAACCATCAGGTAATGTAAGTTCGACAAGGTTTGCTTGGCCTTTTCTAAATGAGAATAAGCGAACAACATCGCCCACACTTACCGCCTCTTCAACAAGAGCAGCAATAATTCGCGGCGTTGATACGGCGACATCGACACCCCATGAAGAATCAAAGAGCCATTCATTCTTTGGATGATTAATTCGCGCAACAACGCGTGGGACGCCGTATTCAGTCTTACCCAGTAACGATGTCACAAGATTTGCCTTGTCATCACCTGTTGCAGCGACCAAAACCTGGCAGTTATTCAGATGCGCGTTATCTAGGGATGTGATTTCGCAAGCATCAGCCATCAGCCATTCAGCATCTGGCACGCTCTCTAATTTCAAAGCCTTTGGATCCTTATCAATCAAGAGAACTTGATGACCATTATCCAAAAGTTCGCGAGCAATAGCGCGCCCAACATTTCCGGCTCCTGCAATCGCAATTCTCATTAACGTTCACCTTCTGGACTACTTGCAAGAATTTCTTCGGTACGCGCAACATCAGCATCTGAAACCATCACATGAATCAGATCGCCTTGCTGCAAAACTGTGTGCTCATCTGGGATTAAACCTTCACCCAAACGAGTAATGAATGCCACTCGAGCAGGCGTCATTGCATCAATCAGAAGAATCGGGCGCCCGTACCAATCATCCTGAGGATGAACTTCGCAGAGTTGCACCATTCCTGTGGCATCACGCCATTCAGATCTGGAACCTTCGGGAGCAAGGCGACGCAAAATTTGATCGGTTGCCCACAAGACCGTTGCAACGGTTGGAATACCTAAGCGTTGGTAAATTTCTGCTCGACCTGGATCGTAGATTCGCGCAACAACGTTTTGAACTCCGTATGTTTCGCGAGCAACACGAGCGGCCAAGATATTTGAGTTGTCACCATTACTTACAGCTGCAAAAGCATCTGCTTCTTGAATGCCAGCCTCTAGAAGTGTGTCTCTATCAAATCCAACACCAGTGACCGTGCGCCCCTTGAAATTGGGACCTAAACGGCGGAAAGCTTCACGGGCTTGATCAATGACTGAAACGGTATGCCCAGCAGATTCGAGTTCGATGGCCAATGATGAACCAACTCGACCGCAACCCATGATTACTACGTGCACAGGAAGTAACTTACACCCATAAACTTCCTTCTATGGCATCAAATAAGAGTTCTGCGCTAAAAATTGGTGATTTGATCGATGTCACTATTGAAAAGGTCGCGCACGGGGGACATTTCATTGCCCGCCATGACGGGGCAGTTATCTTTGTGCGGCACGCGATTCCTGGCGAACAGTGCACCATCGAAATCACTAGTACGGGTTCATCCTTTAACCGCGCAGATGTTGTCTCGGTTGCGCAACCTTCAGAATTTAGAGTTCAACCTCCTTGCCAGTATGCACATCGTCTGGGGTGCGGTGGTTGCGATTTCCAGCACATAGCACCAGCTCATCAAAGAACTCTAAAGTCCAATGTTATCTCGGAACAGTTTTCTAGAATTGCTAAAAAAGAATTACGCATTGAAGTCGAGGAAATAGGAGATTCTGTCGGTTGGCGAACTCGCGCTATCGCGACGACTAACCGAAATGGAAAGCTAGGATTCTATAAATCTCGATCGCATTCAATCGCTCCTGTAGATGATTGCATTATTTGTGTAAAGAATATGAACTTTTCCGAAATTGCCACTCGTCCGCTGAAAGGTGATGTTCGAGTT
>JBILNA010000089.1:0-4116 GCA_044375255.1 Candidatus Planktophila sp. | reverse complement strand
CCAGAACTTGATGATGCATTCAAAGCTAAAGCAGCAGAGTTAGACATTGAAACTTATGTACATGCACCGTTTTTGATTAATTTGGGCTCACCAACAGAAGCAACATATTTAAACTCTTTAGCATCAACAAAGTATTCATTGCAGCGTGGTTCGGATATTGGCGCATTAGGGGTCGTTATTCATACTGGTTCAGCCGTAGATGTAGACCATGTCGAAAAAGCGTGGAAGCAGATACACGAAGGCATGATGCCTATTCTCAATGCTTTAGGCGATGATGCGCCGTACTTGTTACTAGAACCGACAGCGGGTCAAGGACAAAGCTTGGTTAAAAAATTAGATGATCTTGAGATGTATTTAAAGGCGCTTGAGTACCATCCCAAGGTCGGAATTTGTTTGGATACCTGTCATGTATTTGCCGCGGGCCATGACATATCAGTCAAGGGTGGAATGACAGAAACGATTGATCTATTGGTACAGGTTGCCGGCATCGAACGTTTTCAGTTAGTTCATGCCAATGATTCGATGGATGTCTGCGGCGCTCTGAAAGATCGTCATCAAAATATTGGAGATGGCCACATAGGTGTTGATCCATTTAAAGAACTACTTTCGCACCCAGCTGTTGCAAACGCCCCTCTGATTCTTGAAACTCCAGGCATGGAACCAGAACATGGCAAGGAAGTGGCCTTGCTGAAGAAGTTGCGCGGCTGATGACTGCTCGCCATCAGCTTCAACTCAAATTAGCACCGTGGGCATTGCTGTCAGTGGCAGCGGCATGGGGCTTTGCCTTCGTTGTTATGAAGGATGCGATTCAGCGACAGAGCGTGAATAACTTTCTTTTCACTAGATTCTCTCTAGCAGTTCTGGTGATGTTATTGATTCGCCCTCAAACACTAAAACTTCTCAATAAGGATTTATTGCATCGTGGATCAATAGCTGGCGTCTTTCTAGGCTTGGGCTATATTTTTCAAACGCTAGGTCTAGAGCGAACTGGTGCAGCAATTACTGGATTTATAACTGGTTTATATGTTGTTCTTACACCTGTTTTGGCCTGGTTAGTTTTGAGGGAAAAGATCTCACGATTTGTGTGGCTTTGCATCATGATCGCAACAGTTGGATTGGGGTTGCTATCAATCCGTGGATTCTCAGTGGGTGTCGGAGAAATGTTCGTCTTAGCAAGTGCCTTCTTATTTGCTGCACACATTATTGCTCTCAGTAAATGGTCATCTGGACGTGATGTCTATGCGATGACAGTTGTTCAACTAACAATGTGCGCGATCGTTTCCGGAATCGCATCCATTCCTGGTGGTTATTCTGCACCACCTGATTCAGGTGTCTGGGCGGTAGTTGTCTTTACTGCAGTCTTTGCAACCGCAATAGCTTTCATTGTTCAGACTTGGTCACAAGCCCATATGAGTGCAACCAAGGTCGCTGTCATTTTGACTATGGAGGTCGTGTTTGCTGCAGTCTTTGCAATTCTGTTTGGCAGCGAAAAGTTGACGCTTCAAAGCGCACTTGGCGGAGTCCTTGTAGTTATAGCCATGTATTTGATTGTGCTGAAGGAACAGAAGTAGGCTGATGTAATGGCAATTGACCTTAGAAGTGACACAGTTACTCGACCATCAGCTGCGATGCGTGAAGCAATTGCCCAAGCACCAGTCGGTGATGATGTTTACAGTGATGATCCAACAGTTAATTCACTTGAAGAACGCGTTGCCGCAATGTTTGGCAAGGAAGCAGGAGTTTTTACCCCTACTGGCTCCTTAGCTAACCAATTAGCTATTCGTATGTTGGTAGCTCCTGGTGAAGAGCTGATTGCCGAAACCAATAGTCACATTGTTCGCGCCGAACTTGGCGCTGCTGCGGTATTTAGTGGGATAACAACTCGTACATTTCCGGCAAAAAATGGTTTGCTCAAAGCAGCAGATGCCCTTGAGATTGCTCGTCCCAACAGCGGCCCATACCTAGTTTCAACAACGGCTATCGCTGTAGAAAATACCCACAATTTTGGTGGCGGAACTGTTCAGCCAATTTCAGAGATTGCAGCTCTTCGTAAAGGTGCAGATGAATTAGGTCTAACCCTTCACCTAGATGGTGCTCGAATCTGGAACGCCCATGTTGCATCCGGTGTTTCATTTACTGAATACGGCAAATACTTTGACACCATTTCGGTCTGCTTATCTAAGGGATTAGGTGCACCAGTTGGTTCGGTCATGCTTTCAACCAAAGATCGTGTAGCAAAGGCTCGCGTTTGGCGTAAGCGATACGGCGCAGGAATGCGCCAGATCGGATTGTTAGCCGCCGGTGCGCATTATGCATTAGATAACAACATCACCCGCTTGTCTGAAGATCACCGTCGTGCTCAAGAGTTAGCACAAGCAATCGCTGCAATTGATTCTTCTTTGATCGATCCAACAACGGTTCATACAAACATCGTTGGTTTGGATCTTGCCGCGCTACCTATTGCTGCCGCAGAGCTTGCTGCGCGTTGTAAGGATGCAGGTTTATGGATTAGCGCCCTTGGTCCAAAGTATGCGCGATTAGTTACTCATCTTGATTTTGATGATGCGCAATGTGCTGAAGCAATTGAAATTTTAAAGAAAGCCCTCGTGGCTTAAGAGCCACTGCTTCTTATCAACACCGTAAGCATAATTTCCTAACGCTCCGCCAGTTTTTACAACTCGGTGGCAAGGAACAACAAGCATGATCGCATTGTTAGCACATGCACTTCCGGCAGCACGAACCGCAGCAGGGCTTCCTGCTTTTTCAGCCAAGTCGGCATATGACCAAGTTTTACCAGGTGCAATCTTTCGCATCGCTTTCCACGCTGCTTGTGAAAATGCAGCACCTGGTTGGCGAACTTTTATTCCGTTCAGTGCAGTTAAGTCTCCATCAAAGTAGTCATTTATGAGTTCAGAAATAACTGGAATAGATTTAACAATCTTTACATCACGACCAGCTTTAAAGGCCGAAATAGTTGAAAGATTTGCGCCGATTAGAATTTGGTCATCAGCCAACAAATTAAGGGTGCCTACAGGCGTCTTATGCGAAGTTATGAGAAGCGGCACTGACCAAAATTAGCGATCACGCAACATTTCAGCAACTAAAAATGCAAGTTCTAGCGATTGAGCATGATTAAGGCGTGGATCGCACGCTGTTTCATATCGTGAGGCCAGATCCTCGTGTGAGATCTGCTCGCCGCCACCAACGCACTCAGTGACATCATCGCCAGTTAGTTCGATGTGAACCCCACCTGGATGTGTGCCTAAAGCTTTGTGAACTTCAAAGAAACCCTTTACTTCATCCATAACATCATCAAAGCTGCGTGTTTTGTAGCCAGATGGTGCTTCGTAGGTATTGCCATGCATTGGATCGCACACCCACAGGACCTTTGCACCAGACTTTGTTACCCCATCAACTAGTGCAGGCAGGATTTCGCGGATGTTTTTAGCACCCATGCGTGTAATAAATGTAATGCGACCAGGCTCGCGGTTTGGATCCAACTTATCGATTAACGCAAGTGCGTCTTCAACAGTGGACTTTGGTCCAAGCTTGATACCGATTGGATTGCGAACCATTGATGCAAAATCAACATGTGCGCCATCTAATTGACGAGTACGTTCGCCAATCCAGATGAAGTGTCCTGAAACATCGTATGCATCACCGGTACGTGAATCAATACGGGTTAACGCCTTTTCGTACTCCATGATCAACGCTTCGTGGCTAGCAAAGAAATCGACAGACTTGAAGCTTTCAGGATCTACTCCTGCAGATTTCATGAAAGCTAAAGCGCGACCGATTTCATCAGCCATTTTTTCGTAGCGATCGCCCACCTTTGAATCGCGGATAAAACCCTTGTTCCATTCGTGTACCTGGCGAAGATCTGCAAAACCACCTTGTGTAAATGCGCGAACCAAATTGAGCGTTGCGGCAGATGTGTTGTAAACACGCACCAAACGCATTGGATCTGGCGTACGCGCCTTTTCAGTAAACTCAATATCGTTTACCGCATCGCCGCGGTATGCAGGGAGCTTTACATCACCACGAGTTTCAAACTCACTTGATCGTGGCTTAGCAAACTGCCCCGCCATACGGCCAACCTTGATTACCGGAAGGCTT
>JBILNA010000088.1:0-4144 GCA_044375255.1 Candidatus Planktophila sp. | reverse complement strand
AAACAACGTTTGGGGTTGGAATGACTCGACTGTCGATGCAAACTGCAAGAGCCTCGAGAGCGATATTCTGACACCTAAGCAAGTTACAGAAAAGCGCGCAGCAATCGAAAAGATCGTTGTGGCAAATGCTTGGGGTCTTGCCTTGTATGCAAATCCAACGATCACTGCATTCAACAAGACACTAAAGAACATCAAGACAGCTCCAGTTGGAAACAACATCACTTGGAACTACTTCGAGTGGTCGTACTAACCAACAGCTAGAAAAGTAGAATAAAAAGAACTGGGATGCCTGAAAGGGCATCCCAGTTCTTTTCTACGGTGATAGGCTTACATCTCTAATCTGTTTTTATGTAATTGACTCTGTTTTTTGTGGCAAAACCATAGTTAGGACGAGATTTTGATTCAGTATATTTTGCGTCGCCTGGGAATGATGTTTGTTATTGTTTTCGGGTCGAGCTTCTTGGCCTACAACTTGCAAGCTTATTCATCTGACCCGCTTTCAGTCTTTGGTGAAAGTACAGCAGAGAACAAAGATTATTTGATCTTGCAAATGACAAGAGAATTGCAGCTAGATGTGCCGCCCCCAATTAGATATTTCAATTGGTTGCGCGGCATTGTCGCTGTATTTTGGGGCGATTTCGATATGGGATTGACCCGAATGAAACTGCCAGTGTTTGAGGTAATTGCTCAAGCGCTTCCAGTTACGGTCAAATTGGTGATCACTTCTACTTTCTTGGCAATTATTCTTGGCATCTCTGTTGGAATGATTACAGCGATGCGCCAGTACAGCCGCTTCGATTACTCAATGACCTTTGTGTCTTTCCTCTTGTTCTCTCTTCCGGTTTTCTGGGTGGCCGTTCTCCTTAAGGAGTTTATGGCGATTCAGTTCAATGACTTCTTAGCGGACCCCACAATTCCTCCACTCACTATTGTCTTATTCGCGGCGGTGTTCGGCTTGATTGCAGCCGGCTTTGTTGGCGGCGCTAGATTGCAATTCTTGTCAGTTCTAGGAGGAGCCACACTCTTTGCAGCGGGGTTGCTCTCTTTCGTAAGCGCTACTGAGTGGTTTATTCAACCTTCATTGGGCATCTTTGGTGTGTCTTTTCTTGCACTCTGCAACGCGGCAATTGTAATTCAATTGATTTCAGGACTTGATAGCAAGAAGGGTCGCACCACTGGCTTTGCAACAGCTATTGCGATTGCGATTCTGTACTTCCCACTTCAAACGCTGATGACCGCCGATGCATCCTTGATAAATGTCTTTGTGATTTTTGCAATTACACTCTCAGTTGGAAGTGCTATCGGCTATTTCATAAGCCCTATCGATCGACGCGTTTATCTTCGAATCGGTTTCTTTACCGCGCTCCTTTCCACAGTTCCAATCATTGTGGACAGGGTCATGCGAGAATTTTCGGATTACATGAACTCTGATGCAGTGGGTGGGAGACCTGTCCCAACCCTAGGACAATCAAATGATCTCTTGACTCAAGAGCAAATAGACAACTTCTGGGTCTCTGGATTAGATACAACACTTCACCTTGTGCTTCCTACAATTGCTCTGACTCTCATCTCTTTTGCTGGATATATCCGATTCTCTCGCGGAAGCCTGCTTGAAGTCTTGAATATGGATTACATAAGAACTGCTAGAGCTAAGGGCTTAAGTGAACGAACTGTTGTTGTGCGTCATGGAATGCGTAATGCGATGCTTCCTTTGACAACGATTCTAGTTAATGACTTTGCTGGACTGTTCGGTGGTGCGATCATCACCGAGGGAGTTTTTGCCTGGAAGGGCATGGGTCGCTTGTTTAATGATGCGCTCACAGGTTATGACCTGAACCTATTTATGGGCGTCTTTATCATCTCCGCAACCTTGACTGTCCTAGCCAATTTTGTGGCTGATC
Source organism: Candidatus Planktophila sp. (assembly GCA_044375255.1). Lineage (GTDB taxonomy): Bacteria > Actinomycetota > Actinomycetes > Nanopelagicales > Nanopelagicaceae > Planktophila. The sequence continues at coordinate 2,243 of JBILNA010000088.1, read as the reverse complement.
TTCTCTACGGTGTAGTTGATCCCAGAATTAGAATTAGAAAGTAGGCGGAGATGGACGAGATAAAGAAATCCACTGTTTCAACTTCTGAAGCGAATGAGAGTGGAATCGAAAACAAAGAAACAGACGGACTGAGTCAGCGTCAAATCATTGTCAAGCGCTTTTTCAAGCACAAGGCAGCGGTTGCTTCGCTCATCACTCTGATCTCCATTTTTTTAGTTGTCTACACCTCACTTGGTTTAACTATAGGTTTCGGCAAATTTAAGTTTTCAATACCTGGGTGGTGGCCATATAAAATCACACAGATCGATCCTGAAGGTGCATTGGCAAGTACTTGTAATGGCGGGGTCACTGGTTGTCCAACACTTGATTTAGCTCCTCCATTTTTAGATGGTGATGGGATTCAAATCGGGTCGCATCCTTTTGGAATGGACATTATTGGTACGGATTATTTTGCTCTCGTAATGCGCGGTGCTCAACAATCAATCTTAGTTATGTTGATTGTAGGAATTTTGGGAATTGTCATTGGTACGGTCATCGGAGCAATTGCCGGATACTTTGGTGGAATTGTTGATTCTGTTTTAATGAGACTTACTGACATGTTCTTGGTTACTCCAACTATTGTTATTGGAGCGGTAATTGGATTTAGGTTTGGAAATCTCGGTGTAGTTCCGCTTGCAATTATGCTCGGTCTCTTTGCTTGGATGGGGCTTGCACGCTTCGTTAGAACCGAATTCTTAACTCTTCGAGAGCGAGAGTTTGTTGATGCCGCCAGAGTTGCGGGAGCATCTGATCGAAGGATTATCTTCAAGCACATTCTTCCAAATGCGATCGGAATTATCGTAGTTGTAGGCACATTACTTCTATCAGGAGCAATTCTGGCCGAAACAGCGTTAAGTTACCTTGGCTTTGGAGTAAGACCACCTGATGTTTCCCTTGGTCTCTTGATCAGCGAATATCAAGGAAGCTTTAGCATTAGCCCTTGGCTCTTTTGGTGGCCAGGCACACTAATCATTTCTATTGCGCTTTGCATTAACTTTATTGGCGATGGTCTTCGTGATGCATTTGATCCAAGACAACGTAGACACATCACTGTGAAGGATCGCAAGAGGGCTAAAGAGTCAAGAGAGGCTAATTCTTAATGCAATCTCTTTATTCTTTCGCGAATCATGTAGGCAGCTTGTCCACTCAAGCTGTCCAAACTCGCACTCATCGATTCCATTCCTTCGTTTATGGATCTACTAGTCGGGGCGTTTCGGCTAATCCAGCCAAATTTCTTTTCAGCGATCCAGCGCTGTTTTCCGCTGGCCGGCGCTACCCAGACTTTGCTCGTGCCACCAGTGTGAACGATCGTCAAACTCCACTTAGTATCCAGCTCAAGCACGTCACTGTAGGCAATCAATTCAGTTCGAAAGGGATTGACGATTTCGATCACATCATCTCTCAAAACGAGTTTTGGTTTAATCCAAAAAATGTAAACAATTACGCTGAGAACGAAGCAAAAAAACAACTCGCGGATGATTTGAAGATTGTCGTTGATAACCCAGAGAGTGTTAATAGCAAAAAGGACAATAAGCAGGTAAGCAGTACCGGCCCAAGCAAAGTTGCTTCTAGGTCTAAAAGTTTCATTCATGTTCTAAGTATCGCAGGAGAAACAAAATGAGCAAAGCGAACCAAGCAGTTCTTCAGGTAGCCAACTACAGCGTTGACTTCTTCGTTGAAGGCGTCTGGTACCCAGCTGCGATTGATATGAACTTTGAGGTGCAAGCTGGAAAAGTCCTTGCCATCGTAGGTGAGTCTGGCTCAGGAAAATCCACGACAGCAATGGGTCTTATGGATCTTTTAGCCTCGAATGCTCGTGTTGAAGGCAGTGTAAAAGTTAATGGCGAAGAGATGATCGGCGCTAAGAAAACATTACTTCGCAGAGCTCGTGGTCGCGATGTTGCATACATTTTCCAGGAGCCAATGACCGCTCTCAATCCTGTGTACACAATTGGTTTTCAAATTGTTGAAACTCTCCGTACCCACTTCGATATGGGTCCACAAGAGGCCAAGGTTCGAGCAATTGAATTAATTACAATGGTTGAAATTCCAAATCCTGAAGCATCTTTTGATAAGTACCCACACCAACTTTCCGGCGGACAACGTCAACGCGCCATGATTGCACAATCACTTGCCTGCGATCCAGGACTGCTTGTCGCAGATGAACCAACAACTGCTCTCGATGTAACTGTTCAAGCAGAAAT
>JBILNA010000087.1:0-4160 GCA_044375255.1 Candidatus Planktophila sp. | reverse complement strand
TCGACATCCGAGGCTTTCGCGGCTCCTGGCTGTTCGTTGGACAGGGCAAATGACCGATGGTGTCTTTCAAAGCGCACTTGCCTCCTTTGTTTTGTTTTCACCCGAACGACAAGCAAATGCCCTCAGTGCAGCTATTGGTTTTGCTGTTGTTCTTTTACCGTATTCAATTGTTGGGCCATTTGTTGGAACGATTTTGGATCGTGTTTCGCGTCAACGTGCACTGTTTTTCGCCAATCTGGCTCGTAGTGCCAACTTGTTGGTGGTTGCGGTATTTGTTTTTAGTGGCGCTACCGGTGTTGCGCTAACTACGGTTGTCTTAATTGCTTTTGGAATTAATCGTTTGATTCTTGCAGCGTTGTCTGCAGGATTACCTTTGCTTATTGATTCAAAGTCGCTAATTACTGCTAATGCAATAGCAGTAACTGGTGGTTCTGTATTAGTTGTTATTGGTGGAGGAATCGGTGTTGGTGTTCGAGCGCTAGTTGATGGCGCCGCCCTTGCAGATCAAGCAGACTCCTTGCTGATTCTCTTAGCCGCTGGCGGCTATTTCATTGCAGCACTTCTTTCAGGACGCTTAAACAAGTATGAAATTGGACCCATGGCCCATGAGAAGGCTGCAGCTTCATTTAAACAAGGCTTTATCGATATGCGCGAAGGCTTTGATTTCCTGCGCAAAAATATTGATACTGCTCGAGGAATTGCAGCAACGGCGGTACATCGTGGTGGATTAACTGCTCTCACATTGACCGCTTTACTGTTAGAGCGGAACACATTCAATGATCCTGCTCGCCCTGAAGATGGATTACAAGGTTTTGGAATCGCATTAACTATTGCTGGAATTGGAGTTTTCCTAGGGGCGTTTTTGGCTCCCTATGGTGTTGCACGTTTTGGTCGACATCGCTGGATTAAATTTGCAATGTTTGCCAGTGCCTTTTCGCCAATCTTTCTAGTAATTTGGCAGACCGAAGTTGCCTTATCCGTTACAGCATTCTTAACCGCTTTTTGTGGCCAAAACATTAAGGTTACAAATGATGCATTGGTGCAATCAAAGATTGATGACTATTACCGTGGTCGTGTTTTTGCGGTTTACGATGTTGTCGTAAATAGCGCAATTGTTAGTGGTGGTTTGATTGCGGCTCTATTGCTACCAACATCTGGTGTGACCGCAAAGGTTCCACTATTTGTAATGTCGGCATATTTGCTAGTTGCGGTCGTAGTTCTGCGACCAAGCAAATTTAAAGCTACCTACTAGCCCACCATTTCAGTAGCGCTTGTGTTGCCGCTTCTTCGCCAATTGGTCCTTGCTCAAGTCGTAGTTCCAATAAAAAATCCATTGCTTGACCAACTTCGCGTGATGGTTTCAAGTTTAGTAGCTGCATAACTTGTGCACCATCTAGATCTGGACGAATCTTTGATAGCTCTTCTTGTTCCATTAAGACAACGATTCGTGCTTCTAATGAATCATAGGTTGCTGATAACCGTGCAGCCTTTGTTTTATTCCTTGTAGTGCAGTCAGCACGGGTTAAAACATGTAGGTGAGTTATGAAATCACCCGCATCACGAACATAGCGACGGACGGCAGAGTCAGTCCATTCTCCTTCACCATAACCATGGAAACGAAGGTGGAGCATTGTTAATAGCTCAACTGCATCAATGGTGTCATTATCAAAGCGCAACGCTTGTAAACGCTTCTTTGCAAGGCGTGCTCCAACAACTTCATGATGGTGAAAGGAGACACCTCCACCTTCAATAAAGGCACGGGTTTTGGGTTTTCCAATGTCGTGTAAAAGTGCGGCAATACGAATTACAAGATTGGGACCACCTAGGCGCTCTTCAAGTTCGATCGCTTGTTCTAACACTGTAATTGAATGCTCGTAGACATCTTTATGGTGGTGATGTTCATCCACTTCAAGTCGCAGCTTTGGAATTTCAGGCAAAATAATATCTGCAAGACCTGTATCTACGAGAAGTGTTATTCCGATGCGTGGGTTTGCCGACATAACAATCTTTATAAATTCATCACGCACGCGTTCGGCAGAAATTATCGAAATGCGATGCGCTAAATCTTTCATAGAACTTAGAACTTCAGGTGCGATTTCAAATTCCAATTGACTAGCAAATCGTGCTGCACGCATCATTCGTAAAGGATCATCATTAAATGAATCTCCGGGACGCACTGGTGTGCGCAAAATTCTGGCCGCTAAATCTTGTAAGCCATTAAATGGATCAATGAACTCTGGTTTTTCTCCAGTTAATTCCAGAGCCATTGAATTAACAGTGAAGTCTCGTCGCGATAAATCACCGTGGATTGAATCGCCGTATTCAACTTCAGGTTTACGAGATTCTGGATCGTATTGTTCTGTTCGATACGTAGTTACTTCAACAGTTGTATCACCGCGTTTTCCTGCAACAGTTCCAAAAGCAATTCCTGTGTCCCACACATTGTCAGCCCATGATTGCAAAATCTTTTTTGTTTCTAATGGGTGTGCATTTGTAGTGAAATCTAAATCATTTCCGAGTCGACCCAAGATTGCATCACGAACTGGTCCACCAACTAATGCCAAGGTAAAGCCTTGCGCCTTAAAGGCCAGGGCAAGGGAGCTGGCCAGCGGTGCCCGTTCAATTAATGAACGGATCGCTAACTCTCCTGCTGCGCCTAATGCATTACTCACAATAAGTAAGGTTAAAGCACTATCCTTACTTCATGATCCCGGCACCTGGTGCGGGCAGCGAAGGCACGAAGAAAAAACGGAAACGTAAGCGTTCCGGTAACCGCGGCCCACAACCACAGACTCAAACGGCTCCCAATAAGAGTCCTCAAGTAAAGCGCCCGTATGCAAAGCGCGTCGACGAGGTCAGTGCTGGCGGTTTAGTTGTTGATACAACGGGTACTAAAGGTTTATTGATCGGTCGATATGACACAAAAGATGCAACCAGAAAGCGCATTCTGTGGTCGCTACCAAAGGGGCACATTGAAGAGGGCGAAACTCCAGAACAAGCTGCTATTCGTGAGGTGGCAGAAGAAACAGGAATTACATCCAGTATTACTAAATCCTTAGGAGTTATTGATTTTTGGTTTATGGCGGGCGGAAAAAGAATTCACAAAACGGTTCATCACTTTATGTTTACAGAAGTTGGTGGGGTTTTAGCTGCGCAGGAAAGTGAAGTCGATGAAGTTTCTTGGTTTCCGTTAGAGGAAATTGTTGAGCGGCTTGCATACCCTGATGAAAAGAAATTGATCGCACGAAGTGCAGAGTTCGCGATATGAAAAAATTAACTATTGTTTTAGTCACTATTTTTCTATTGCTAGCAGTGCCGCAGGCGAGTGCGGCAAATACCGTTATCCGAATCATTGCGCCTGTTAACCAAACATTTACGGGTGAGTTTCGCAATGATGATTTGGCACAACTACTTACTCCTTCTGGTGATCTAGGTTTAAAAGTTTTTCAACCCGTAGCAAAAAATCGGACATGGGTTATCGACGCGGCATTAGTTGATGAAGTAATTCTCATGAGTAATGATTACGCTTTGGCAACAGAAGCAGAGCCTGCAGGAAAAGAGATTGCAATTGCTTGGTTGACTCAACTAAAACGAGTTACTACCGGAAATGAAGTTGTTGCACTTGCGTACGGAAACCCAGATATTGCACTAGCGAAACGTTTAGCACCTAGTGAATTAAAGTCTTACTTTGTTTATGGCCAAGATCGTTTACAGCTAGCTCTCGGGCGTATTGTTCGAAGTGAACCTACGGTTCAGTGGAGTGTTGGAAAGTCAGGGCTCAGCAATACTTTTCGCAAGAGTTATAGTGATAATCGCAAGGCTTTAACCCGCTTATCGCGCGTGGTTGATACCCCAGAGTTAATACATCTTCGAGCGCGATTGGGTCAATTGTTATCTCCGAATTTAGACACAGCTTCAAGAGAGTTTTTCTCGTACAGCGCAACAGCTGCAGTAAAGGAAATCGTTGGCAAACTACGAATTAATAGTGGTAAGTATCAGATAACAACTTCATCAGTAAAGCTTCCCGTCACTGTGATTAACGAATTTGATGTTGATATAACGGTTGATATTGCGATGGTGCCAATCAACTCTCGAATAGTTGTCGGAAGTTTCGACAATGTTGTAATCCCTGCTCAATCTAAAAAGCAGCTAGAAATGCA